>PKTY01000226.1 GCA_002869725.1 Desulfuromonas sp.
AAGATTCAAATTCCGCGGCACCAGCCCTGCGAGACCTGTCACGGTTCAGGCGCCCGCCCCGGAACCGCACCGCAGACCTGCCAGACCTGTTCCGGCCATGGTAAGGTCCGTTTCCAGCAGGGCTTCTTTTCGCTGACCCGGCCCTGTCCCGACTGCGGCGGTGAAGGCAAACGGATTACCGACCCCTGCACCGAGTGCCACGGCAGCGGCCTGACCCGCAGCAAGAAGACTCTCTCCCTGAAGATCCCGGCCGGGGTCGAATCAGGCAATCGCCTCAAGCTAAACAACGAAGGTGAACCAGGGGCTCAAGGTGGACCTCCCGGCGATCTCTATGTGGTCATCACCGTCAAGGATCATCCGATTTTTGAACGCGAAGGGCAGGACATTATCTGCGAACTGCCGCTCTCTTTCATTCAGGCAGCCCTTGGCTGTGAACTGGAAGTGCCGACCCTGGAAGGCAAGGTCAACCTGAAGATTCCTGCCGGCACCCAGAGCGGCAAGACCTTCAAGCTGTCCGGCAAGGGAATTCCGTCCCTGCATGGCTACGGCCGCGGCGATGAACTGGTTGTAGTGCGGGTCGAAACCCCGACCAAGCTGACTGCACGGCAGAAGGAACTGCTCGAGGAGTTTTCACGCGAAGGGGGTGAAGAAGTTCATCCCATGGGCACCAGTTTTTTTGACAAGGTCAAGGAGCTGTTCGGCTAATGTGTTTGTTGCGACTCACCACTCTGCTGGCGGTTGGCTGCCTGCTCTGGAGCGCCACCGTGTCCTTTGCCGCCACCCCTGCCAAAGGGATGGCCATCGACCGGGCGCAGATCGCCTATGACCGGGGCCTTGCTCATTACCAGGAGGGGCGTCTGGCAGAAGCCGCCGGCCTGCTGCGCGGCTTCCTGGTCAGCCACCCCGAATCACCTCTGGTGGCTGACACTTACCGGACCCTGGCCGCCATTCACATCTCCCGGGATGAAGCGGCCTTGGCTCTCGATTACATCGTCAAAATTCCCGAGAACCGACGCCGGCCATCTGACACACTCCTCGAAGGACGCCTGCGCATCCGCTCAGGTGCTGTTGCCGATGGCACCGGTCAGCTCATGGCTCTGCCGATTGAAGGTCTGACTCTGCCGGAACGGCAGCAGCGGGCCCTGCTTTTGGCTGCCGGCCAGGCCGAACTGGGCGAACCTCAATCAGCTCTTCATTTTCTCTACCAGGCGTTGCAAGTCGAAGGGGACCTCAGTCCTGACGAGGTTCTGGCACGAATTTACGCCTTGATGGACACCCAGTTTTCCACTGCAGACCTCGCTGAAGCGGCCTTCATGTACCAGGATACGCCGATCGCCCAACTGGCCCAGTTGAAACTGGGTTGGCGTGCGCTGGCTCATGGCAAGAAGGACACGGCACGGCAGAGAGTCACCCAGTCCCTCGAGGGGCCGGTTGGCTTTGCCTACCGGGACGAGGCCCTGACGCTGCTCTCCCAATTGACCGACACCAGCCAGCTGCAACGAGCGATCGGGGTCCTGCTGCCGCTAACCGGCCGCTACGCCGCCTTCGGCAAGCTGGTCCAGCGCGGCATGGAACAGGCGCGGGCCGACTTCCGGCCGACAGTGCCGGTGCGCTTTATCTACCGTGACACCGCCGGAGACGCCGTCGTCGTGCAACGCCAGACCACTGACCTGGCAATCAGCGAACGGGTCCTTGCGATCGCTGGTCCCTTGGTGGGCAGTGTTGCAGAAGCGGCGGCGGCGGATGCCGCCCGCCAGAACATTCCGATGCTGACTCTGTCTCAGAAGGATGGTCTCGCCGCGACCTCCCCCTACGTGTTCCGCAACTCCCTGACCGCACAGTTGCAGGTCGATGCCCTGGTTACCCATAGTATGGACGACCTGGGGATGACCCGGTTCGGCATCATGCACCCGGAAACCCGCCAGGGGCAGTTAATGGCTGACCTGTTTACAAACGCGGTTGAAATGCGTGGAGGGGAGATTATCGCCCGCGAGAGCTACCTCACTGAGCAGACAGACTTCCGTCGCCAGGTGCGCCTGCTACAGGGACTCGATCCAAACGCCCCCGACGAGGAAGAAGACACAGTTGATGAGAACGGTGCAAAGGTCGAGAAAGAGGAGGTCCCGCCTCCCTTCGAAGCGCTGTTCCTGCCCGATTATGCCGACCGGATCGGTCTGGTCGCACCCCAGCTGCCCTTTTACGGCCTGGAAGACATCCAGCTGCTCGGCACCAACGGCTGGAACGACCCCACCCTGCTGAAAACAGCCGGCAAGTTCATCGAAGGGGCCCTGTTTGTGGACGGCTTCTTCCGCCACAGTCCTTACCCGTTTGTCCAGGAGTTTGCTGACACCTACTTCGCCACCTACGGCGAGGACCCGACCATCCTGGAGGCGCAGGGCTACGATGTGGCCGGCATCCTGCTGACCTTGCTGAACGACCCGCGCACCAACAGCCGGGCAGGACTGCGCTGGGCTCTGGCCCAGATGCCCTTCTTCCCCGGCATCACCGGCGCCACCCGCTTCGACTCCCAAGGCGAAGCGATCAAGACCCTTTACCTGCTCCAGGTTAAAGATGGGGTCATCACCCAGCTTAACTGAGCGCTTCCAGCTCATGCCATCGATAAATGAAAAGGCCCGGGATTTCTCACGGGCCTTTTTGTGCGACACTTGACGTGTCTCCTCTCCCGCCAGGGGAGAGACCGTTTTTTTTTACTCGGTCACCTGCAGCAAGGCATACAGCACTCCGACCTTGGTCATCAATACCCCAACCTCCTCAGCCCGCCGCAGCGGTTCGGTGTAGATCGCCC
>PKTY01000054.1 GCA_002869725.1 Desulfuromonas sp.
GGTGGCGCCGGTGAAGGCCCCCTTGCGGTAGCCGAACAGCTCGCTCTCCAAAATATTCTCAGGCAAAGCTCCGCAGTTGACGGCGATGAAGCGGCGATCCCGGCGCGCCGAGTTGTGGTGGATGGCCTGGGCGATCAGCTCCTTGCCGGTCCCCGACTCACCGGTAATCAGTACGCTGGTGTCGCGGATAGCGACTTTGGCGACCTTCTCCAGTAGGGCTTTGACGGTTACTGAGGTACCGATGATCTTGTCGAAGCGGAACTTCCCCGACAACTCCTCTTTCAACTCGCGGTTTTCCTCGACCAGTTCGTGGTGGGTCAGGGCGTTTTTGACCCGGTAGATCAACTCGTCCGGTTCAAAAGGTTTGGTGAGCATGTCGTAGGCACCGCGTCGCAGGGCCTGGATCGACATCTCGACAGTGGCATAGGCGGTAATCATGATCACCGGGATTTCCGGATCGCGCTTGCGGATGTGTTGCAACACTTCCAGACCATCCATCTCCGGCATCTTGATGTCGGTGATCACCAGGTCGTATTCTCCGGCCGAAAAATCGGCCACGGCCTGAACCGGGCGGGTATAGGGCTTGACCTGGAAGCCCTGGTCGACCAGGACGGCTTCCATCATGCGGCACAGGCCGACTTCATTGTCGATCAACATGATGCGGCGGGCGGGCATCAGATTTCCTCCCGAACCAGGGGGAGCCGGATGGTGACCGTGGTCCCCTGGCCCAATCTGCTGGTGATGTCGATGGTCCCCTGGTGCTGTTCGATGATCTGCTTGGTAATGGCCAGTCCCAGACCGGTCCCTCGTTCTTTGGTGGTGTAGAAGGGCTCGAAGATCCGTTCCAGGTCGCTGTCGGCAATGCCGTAACCGCTGTCGGCCAGGCAAATGACCGCAAATGCGTCTTCCTGGCGGGTGGTCACCGTCAAGCATCCGCCGTCTGGCATGGCGGCGCCGGCGTTGAGGACCAGGTTGATGGCTACCTGGCGGATCTGGTCGCCATCGATGGGCGCTTTTGACAGTTCAGCGGCAAAGTCTTTGACGATCTCCACGCCGCGCATATCGGTGTGGTTGGCGGCGAAATCGAGAATCTGCCCGAGCAGCAGGTTGATGTCAAGCTCCTCGAACTCCGGCCTTGGGGTACGGGCATAGTCGAGCAGGTCCTGAACGATCTTCTTGCAGCGCTTGCTTTCGCGTTTGATCTCATGAATGAAATGCCGGTTGGGATCGTCCTCGTCGAGCTTGTTCTCAAGGTATCCGGCATAGCCCATGATCACCCCGAGGGGGTTGTTGATTTCGTGGGCGACCCCGGAGGAGAGAATCCCGAGAGAAGCCATCTTCCCCTGTTGAGCGAGACTGGTTTCAAGTTCGCGGTTGCGTTCCAGGCTGCGCAGCATGCGATTGAAGGTGCTGGCCAGCTCGCCGAGTTCGTCACCGCTCTCCACCGGCATCGGGCGGTCGAAACGGCCCTGCTTGATGGCGCGGATGGCGGCGATCATATTGTGTATCGGGTCGCTTAAGACCTTGGCGGCCCAGAAGACCAGCAGAATCGAAATCAACCCGGCGCCGATGGAGATGGCCCCCATGCTGGCGAGAATACGCCCCTTGATCAGGTTGGTTTCTTGATAGAATTCGTCCTCATAGGAGCCGACGGCAATAATCCAGTCCCAGGGGGGATAGTGTAGATAACGCACGATTTTGCGGCGAGACTGGGGTTCCCCGGGGTTCTGCCAGGGGTAGCGAATCCAACCCTCGCGGCGTTTGCACATGGTTTCGATAAAGGGCGTCCCGTCGGAGTCGCGCGCTGCGTAGATATTTTCCCCTTCCGATTCCGGGTGGATGGTCAGGGTCCCCTTACGGTCCATGCAGTAGATATAGCCCGACTGGCCGACCTTTTTGGCAATGATCTTGTCGCGCAGATCCGCGAAGGCCTGCTGCTCAGTCTCCGGTTTGGCGTAGGTCTCCTCCAGGTAGCCCCCTGAGGCGATGATCCAGTCCCAGGGCTCGAAATAGCGGTAGGTGACCATCTTCTGGCGGGGTTTGGCATCCCCCAGTTCCGGATTGCGCCAGGGGTAGATGATGTTCAGGACCTTGCCGGAGTCGGCCTGGAGGGCGGCTTGGCACATGGTACGAATGAACAGTCGGCCATCCTCGTCTTTCTCGTTGTAGACGTTCTCTCCCTCTCGGGAAATATGGACGGCCAGATCCCCCCGACTGGTCATGGCATAGATATAGCCGGTTTCGCCAACTTGAACCCGTTTCATGGCCCGGCGCGCTGCGTCCTGAGCCGTCGCCAGAGTGATCTTCCCTTGACGGTACTGCTGGTCCTGGGATTCGACCATGCCGAAGGCGAAGTTGGTCAACGTCTCCAAGTCGTTGCGAATTGTCTCTTTCTGGTCGGCGCGGTAGGTTTCAAACTGCTGGTGATGGGCATCGAGAAGGTCGATGGTAAAGTGGGCAAGATGATCAAGGTCGTCCATCGCCACCTGGGTGATGCCGAGGTGAGCCTGCCGGTAGGAGATCCAGCCGACCACCGTGCCGACCACCATGATTGGCACCAGCACCAGTGGCAGGACGACAACCATCATCTTCCAGCGGATCTTCAGGTTGTTGACGAATAAAAACAGGTGTCGACTCATGTTTCACCCTGTGAGTGGTCGGAAAACCCGGAAATTATGAAGACTTGTTCAGCAAAAAGCAAGAACTGGCAGTGGCCATTGCGCCAAGGTCTCGAGATTGTCTTTTTCGAAACATCCATGATAAGTTGTCGCGGATTCAGTTGAATGACATGAGTATGGGAGTGTGTCGCTTGACCAAAGCCGGTGTCGCCCAGGACCAACTTTTCGCTACCGAGATGCTTTCGACCCTGCACTTCGAGGAACAGGCGCGGAGTCGCGGCTACCGCACCGTGGCCGGGATCGACGAGGCTGGACGAGGGCCTTTGGCCGGGCCGGTGGTGGCCGCCGCGGTGATCCTCCCCGAAACCTTTGATCTTCCAGGGCTGACCGATTCCAAGAAGCTCTCCGAAAAGGCCCGAGTGCGTCTCTATCCAATGATTCGCCAACAGGCGTTGGCGGTAGGGGTGGGGGTGGCCCGTGCCGGGGAGGTCGATCGTATCAACATTCTGCAGGCGACCCTGCGCAGCATGGAGCGGGCGGTAGGCCGTCTCTCGCTCCCCGTCGACTTCCTGCTGATCGATGGCAACGTGCCGCTGCCGCTTAACCTCCCCCAGCAGACGCTGGTTAAGGGGGATTCCCGGTCACTTTCCATCGCCGCCGCCTCAGTCATCGCCAAGGTGGTGCGCGACCGGATCATGCTCACCTATGACCGGCTGTTTCCCGGCTACGGGCTGGCCGGCCACAAGGGGTACGGCAGTGCTGCCCACCGTGATGCGATTGCCCGTCTTGGTCCCTCCCCCTGTCACCGACGGACATTCGGCGGTGTGCGTGAGTACTGCCAGGCGTGACTGTCGAGCGCCTGACCCTCGGTCAGTGGGGCGAAGAACAGGCTACGCTTTACCTTCGCCGCCAGGGCCTGAAAATCGTTGCCCGCAACCTGCGTACTCCGGTGGGGGAGATCGACATCATCGCTCGCGACGGCAAGACCTTGGTGTTTGTTGAGGTCAAGACCCGCCGTGACGTTCAGTTCGGGACCCCGGCCGAAGCAGTCGGCCCGCGCAAGCAGGGGCAGATCGTACGCGCCGCCCAGTGGTATCTCAACAGCCAGCGGTGGGAGCGGCTGCAGCCGCGCTTCGACGTGGTGGCGGTACTGGCCCGTGCCGAAGGCCCGCAGATCGAGCACCTTGCCGGGGCGTTTGAGGCCTAGCTGTTGGGAAGTTTGCTTTTTCGTCGCCAGCTGCATAAAATGGCGACTTGCCAAGGTTTTCGACGATCCGCCAGCAGCGAAGGAGGCGCCCGTGACGGCGAGCATGCGTGATTTCGGTTTTCTGCGGGTGGCGGCGGTCTCCCCGGAGTTGCAGGTTGGCGATGTGACGTTCAACCTCGACGTTCTCTGCACCGCCGCTGAGCAGGCCGCCGAGCAGGGGTGCCACCTGGCGGTCTTCCCCGAACTGGCGATCACCGGCTACAGCTGTGGCGACCTGTTCTACCAGGGGCTGCTGCTGGAGAAGGCCCGAGCCGCTCTCGACCAGCTGGTCGCGCGCAGTACCGAGAAATGGCCGGCGCTGGTGGTCGGTCTGCCGCTACAGGTCGATGGCCGCCTGTTCAACGCTGCGGCGGTCATCAGCCAGGGACGTGTTTGCGGCATTGTCCCCAAGACCTACCTCCCCAATACCCAGGAATTTTACGAAGAACGCTGGTTCTCCGGCGCCCGCGACGCCACGTCGGACACCCTCGACTGGCATGGCCAGGGGATCCCTTTCGGTACCGACCTGTTGTTCCGGGTCGAGGGCTTCCCTGCCGCAGTGGTGGGGATCGAAATCTGCGAGGACGCCTGGGTCGCCAATCCGCCCAGTGGCGAACTGGCGGTGGCCGGCGCCACCCTGCTGGTCAACCTTTCGGCCAGCCCGGAGACCCTCGGCAAGCACGCTTACAGGCGCGCTTTGGTCGAAGCCCAGTCGGCCCGCTGCCTGGCTGCCTATCTCTATGCCTCGGCCGGGCCGGGCGAGTCGAGCACCGACCTGGTCTTCTCGGGGCACTCGCTGATCGCCGAGTATGGCCAACTGCTGGCCGAGAGCAAGCGTTTTTGTTTCGAGACCCAGCTGGCCGTCGCCGATGTCGACCTGCAGCGCATGCTCCACGAGCGTCAGCGCAGCAACAGCTATGCGGCGTCGATCTCCGGTCGCACCTGGCGCAGCATTCCGTTGAACCTGCCGGTGACCCCGGCTGCTGAGTTGCGGCGTCCGCTGACGCGCACGCCGTTTGTTCCCAGCGCGGTCAGCGAGCGTTGCGCTCGCTGCGAGGAGATCTTTGCCATTCAGACTACCGGACTGGTGAAGCGCCTGCGTCACACCGGCAGCAGGCAGGTGGTGCTCGGCATCTCCGGCGGGCTCGATTCGACCCTGGCGCTGCTGGTTGCGGTGCGCGCCTTCGATCGCCTCGGCTGGCCGCGCAGTGGCATAATCGCCCTGACCATGCCCGGTTTCGGCACTACGGAACGCACCCGTGGCAATGCCGAAGCTTTGGCCAGTGAGCTCGGCGTAACTCTGCGCACCATCAGTATCGACGCGGCGGTTCGCCAGCATTTCCTCGATATCGATCACGATCCGCAGCGACACGACATCACCTACGAGAACAGCCAGGCACGCGAGCGCACCCAGATACTCATGGATATTGCCAACCAGGTTGGTGGGTTGGTCATCGGCACCGGTGACCTTTCAGAACTGGCCCTTGGCTGGGCCACTTACAATGGTGATCACATGTCGATGTACGGGGTTAATGCTTCGATCCCCAAAACCCTGGTGCGTTACCTGATCGCCTGGTGCGCCGATGCCGAGTTTACCGCGAGCTGCCGGGAAACCCTGCTCGATGTGTGTGCCACCCCGGTCTCCCCCGAGCTGTTGCCACCCGATCCCGAGGGACTGATCAGCCAGAAGACCGAAGAGCAGGTCGGCCCCTATGAACTGCACGACTTCTTCCTGTTCCAGGTGGTGCGCTGCAACTTTCCGCCCTCCAAGGTTCTGTTTCTGGCCTGCCAGGCCTTCGCCGGGGTTTATGACGCCGCGGAAATCCTGCGCTGGCTCAAACTCTTCTACCGGCGTTTTTTTAGCCAGCAGTTCAAACGCTCCTGCCTCCCAGATGGACCCAAGGTCGGTTCGGTTGCCCTCTCGCCGCGTGGCGACTGGCGCATGCCGAGTGACGCCAGCGTCGCCTTATGGCTTGAGGAGTTGGAGAAGGTGGGTGATGTTTCTCCGGATTCTCAGACGATTGCTTCAGCTGCCGAGGGGTGAGGCATGGGGGAAAATAAGAGCGGGACGCTGTATGTGGTTGCCACGCCGATCGGCAATCTCGAGGATATCACCTATCGCGCGGTGCGCATCCTCGGTGAGGTCGACTTGATTGCCGCCGAGGATACCCGGCACAGCCGCAAACTGCTCAATCATTACGGGATCGGCACACCGCTGATCTCCTGCCATGAACACAACGAGCCGCAACGCGCTGGCGAGCTGCTGGAAAGGCTTCAGGCCGGACAGAGCATCGCCCTGATCAGTGACGCCGGGACACCCTGCATTGCCGACCCGGGTTATCGTCTGGTCCAGGCCTGTCGTAACGCGGGGGTTCGTGCTGTTCCGCTGCCGGGTCCCTCGGCGGCGGTTGCGGCGCTGAGCGTCTCCGGTCTGCCCAGCGATCGCTTCGCTTTTGAAGGCTACCTGCCGCCTCGCTCAAAAGCCCGCCGTGATCGGTTGCAAACGCTGAACGGTGAGTCATGTACCCTGATTTTCCACGAGACCCCGCACCGTCTGCTCAAGGCGCTTGCCGATATGGTCGAGTTGTTCGGTGGGGAGCGGCAGTTGCTGGTGGCCCGTGAGTTGACCAAATTGCACGAGGAGTTGTATCGTGGGACCGCCGCGCAGGCCCTCGACCATTTTCAGCAGGGCGCTGTCAAGGGGGATATTGTCCTGATTGTCGCACCCGCACCGCCGCAGCCGCGTTCCGGTGTGGCACAGGTGCTTGCCGAACTGCTCGCCAGCTCGGAGTTGCCGCGCAGTGAAATTGTCAGACAGGTCGCCAGGGAGTACGGTCTGCCGCGCAGTGATGTTTACCGGGCAAGCCTGCAACTGGACAAGAAAGAGGATGCTGATGGCTGAACCTGCCAGGATTCTGCTGATCGATGATCACCGCACCGTGCATCGCCTGCTTGAGGCGATTCTGCGGATCAAGGGATATGAGCTGCTCTATGCCGAAAACGGTGCCCAGGGGATTGCCATGGCCCGTGCCGAGCGACCGGACCTGATTGTCCTCGATGTGATGATGCCCGATATGGACGGCTTCAAGGTCTGCCAGTTTCTCAAGGAGCAAGCCGAAACCTGCACGATCCCGGTGCTGTTCCTGACTGCCCGGGGGGCTGAGGATGACCTGGAGAGCGGTCGGCGGGCTGGCGGTGATGGCTTCATGACCAAGCCGTTCCAGTCTGTCGAGGTGCTCAATGCCATTGAGCGGATGCTCAAGACCCGGGCTGTTGCCGGAGAGCCTCCGGTTAGTGAACAATCCTGAAATCGACGAATTCTCCGCGAAAGTCCAACCATTTTTCGGTAAGCTGGGTCACCATGGCTGCCGGAGGCCCTTGCCGACACCAGTCGACGGCTTTCAGAACCTGACTTTGCTCCCCTTCGAAGAGAGCTTCGACACTGCCGTCCGCGCAGTTGCGTACCCAGCCGTTGAGGTCGAGTCCTCGTGCGGTTTCGAGGGTCGATTGGCGGAAGAAGACCCCCTGAACCCGTCCCTCGATTCGTAAATGAACCCTGGTGTTCATGGCTGTGCCCCTTCGACCAGCTCGGCAAAGCGCTGCTCATCGAGAATTTCGATTCCTAACGCTCTGGCTTTGTCCAGCTTGCTGCCGGCATTATCTCCGGCAATAACCATCGCTGTTTTTTTGCTGACCGAACTGGCGCAGCGTCCACCCAGATGTTCCACCCTCTGTTCAGCCTCCCGGCGCGACCAGCGTTGCAGGGTGCCGGTAATGACCACCGACTTACCGCTCAGCGGCCCGCCTTGGGTTGCCACGGCTTCACTCTGTGGATCAACGCCATTCTCTCGCAGTCGCTGTAACAGGTCGATCTGTAACGGGTCGCGGAAAAAGTCGCAGAGCGACTCGGCAACCTTGTCGCCGATTTCATGCAGTTGTTTGAGCTCCTCAGGTTCGGCTTGTGCCAGGGCCTCGAGGTTGGCGAAGCTTCTGGCCAGCAGCTTGGCCGTCTGCTCGCCAACGTGGCGGATACCGAGGGCGAAGATCAACCGCGACAGCGGACGGGTTCTGCTGTCGGCAATCGATTGCAACAGCTTGCCGGCCAGGGTCTCCCCCATGCGCTCCATGGCGAACAGGTCTGGTTGCCCAAGCTGGTAGAGGTCGGCGCAGTCATGGACTTTGCCGAGGTCGTTCAGTTGCCTTAGCTGTTTTTCACCAAGACCGTCGATATTCATGGCCCCCCGAGAGACGAAGTGCTTGAGCCTTTCGATGGTTCTGGCAGGACAGCTGCTGTTGGTGCAACGCGGCACCACTTCGTTCTCTTCTTTACTGACGGGCGCTTCACACTCGGGGCACCACTCGGGGAAAGGGATCTGTTGTTCGGCTCCGCTGCGGCGCTGGTGGAGGACTTTGACTATATCGGGAATCACGTCGCCGGCCCGCTCGACGATCACGCTGTCTCCGCTGAGCAGCCCGAGCCGGGCGATTTCGTCCCAGTTATGCAAGCTTGCCCGGGAGACGGTGACGCCGCTGATGTTGACCGGTTCGAGATGGGCCACCGGGGTGATGGCACCGGTGCGGCCCACCTGGAGAACGACGCTTTCAACCCTTGTGGTCGCCTGGCGCGGCGGGAATTTGAGGGCAATGGCCCAGCGTGGCCGACGGTTGAGTTCGCCTAACTCCTGCTGCAGCTCCAGATCGTTGACCTTGACCACCATGCCATCGATTTCATAACCGAGCGTTTCCCGCTGAGCGAGCAGGTGGTTAAAGCACTCGGCAACCTGGTCAGGCCCCAGACAGAGGGAGGTCCCGGTCAGGTTGACTGGCAGTCCGTAGTCCTGCAACTGCTTGAGAATCGCAAGCTGGGTCGGCAAGTCAAGCCCTTCACCACGACCGACGCCATAGCAGTACATTCTCAACGATCGGGAGGCGGTGACTGCCGCATCGAGTTGACGTAGACTGCCGGCAGCTGCATTGCGCGGGTTGGCAAAGGTCTTCTCGCCGGCCTCTTGCTGGCGGCGGTTGAGACGCTGGAAGTCGTCCAGGTCGATAAAGACCTCGCCGCGCACATCGAGCAGGGGCGGATAATCCTTCAGTTGATGAGGGATTCCGGTTAAAGTGCGGATATTGTCCGTGATGTCTTCACCGACCGAGCCGTCTCCCCGGGTACTGGCGCGCACCAAATGGCCATGCTCGTAGCTGAGCTCCACTGCGACCCCGTCGAGTTTCATTTCGCAAGCGTATTCCAGGAGGTCGACACCAGCCAGAAAGGTCTGGCGAAGACTCTTGTCGAACTCCCTGAATTCCGCCAGATCGCGAGCGTTGCGCAGCGAGAGCATCGGCACGGCGTGACGAACCGGAGAAAACTTGCCGGCGGGGGGGGCGCCGACCTGTCGAACCGGTGAATCCGCAGACGCCAGTTCGGGATGTTTCGTTTCGAGACCCTGCAGTTCACGAAACAGCCGGTCATATTCGGCGTCGCTGATCTCCGGTCGGTCCAGCTGGTAATAGAGGCGGTTGTGACGGCGGATCTCGGCGCTGATTCGGGCATGATGTTGTTTGACGGATTCGTGAACCATTGGTGACAGCCGTTCTGAAAAAAGCATTAGGAAGGTTGCGAAACTGATATAGCACAGGCCAAAAAGCTGGGCAACAGCGCGCTTCATGGATTGTGTTTGGCTTCGGGCTCGGGTAAGATTCTGAGAACTTAAAGGTTTCGAAAGAATGGGTAACGATATCGTCATGACCGCTGACCAGTGGTGGCAGATTCTCGGTCTTTTGCTGCTTTTTGTCTTCTCCGCGTTTTTCTCGGGATCTGAGACCGCCCTGATGGCCATTGACCGCTTGCGGGTCAAGTATCTGGCCGACAAGGGCCGTCCCGGAGCCCGCCAACTCGATGCGCTGCTTGCTCGCCCTGAGGGGTTGCTGAGCGCGATCCTGATCGGCAACAACCTGGTCAATATCATGGCTTCGGTCTTTGCCACGGCCCTGTTTCTCGAACTGTTCGGTGCCCGAGGCGAGTTGATGACCATCCTGGTGCTGACGCCGCTGCTGCTGATCTTCTCTGAAATTTTCCCCAAAACCCTGGCCGCCAACTACCCTGAACAAATCTCCTTTGTGGTTCTGCACCCGATCCGTTTCATTATGTGGGCGCTCAAACCGATTATTGTGGTGGTCGGTGGGCTGTCGCACTTCTTTGCCCGTCTGTTCAGTCGTTCCGAGCCGCGGCCGTTGATCTCCGAGGACGAGATCCGTTCGATCATCGAGTTCGGTGAGCAGAGCGGAGTGGTGCACATCGACAAGCGTCGCATGTTGCATGGCGTGATCGACCTCTCCGAGATGCGAGTCCGCGATGTCATGGTGCCACGTACCGAGGTTGTCGGTATCGCGGTCGATACCCCGTTCGATGTGCTGGTCAACCTCTGCGCGAAGGCCCGTCACTCCAGGTTTCCGGTCTACGAAGAGGATCTTGATCGGGTGGTCGGGGTTATTCATTCCAAGGAGGTGTTGAGTTATCTCGATCGGCCGGGGGAGTTCTCCTTGCGCGAAGTGACCCGTCCCCCCTATTTTGTCCCAGAGGCCAAGCCGATCGAATCTCTACTTCAGGCATTTCGACGCAAGCACCTGCACCTGGCCGTGGTGGTCGATGAGTACGGTGGGGTGGAAGGGATTGTTACTCTCGAAGATATCATTGAAGAGATCATCGGCGAGATCCAGGACGAATATGATGATGAAGAAGCGTTGGTGCACTCGGCCGGGCCCGACCGTTTCCTGGTCGACGGCAGCGCCACCCTGCGTTACATCAATCGCCGTTTTGCCCTCAGCCTTTCCGAAGAGCACGTCAACACACTGGCCGGATTTCTGCTTCACACCCTCGGTAGCATCCCGGCGCAGGGGGATGTCTGCGAGGTGGACGGGGTCAGACTCACTGTTCGCGAAGTTGAAGACCGGCGCATCGAAATGATCGAGCTGGAACTGTTACCGCCCCCACCTCCAAACCCTTAGCCGACCCGATCGCAAAAAGCCGTGATATCTTTGAAACCGCCTGTCCGGGCGTTGTTGCCTTCCGGTACAGCGGGTGCCCCGTTTCGTGAGAGTGATTTCCAGGAGTTCCCGGGATTTCTGTGAAATCATCATAAGTTGACCTTAGAAGTCCTCAATTTGAAGGTTCCCCGCGGGCTAACCCCTTAAAAAAGTGAAATTTTTCATTGACAGTCCACGGGACTGGTCGATATATTTGCCCAGAAGGTGGTGAATCGTGTAATTTTCTGCCAAAGAGTGCCAAATGATCTTCCAGGGAGTCTACAACAATTCCATCGACTCCAAAGGGCGAGCCAGCGTTCCGGCCAAATTCCGGGAAGCTCTCAAAGGCTCCTACGGAGACGATGTCCTGGTTGTCACCCAGGACCGGGGAGGGGTTGTGGCCTATCCGCAGTCCGAGTGGAACAAGTTCCTCGAAAAGTTCGCAACGCTTCCCAACGATCCGTTTCGGGCAGATCTCTATTTCACAACGGTTACTCCCGCAACCCATTGCAGCTTTGATAAGCAGGGACGTATTCAGCTGCCGCAGTCTCTGCGCGAATATTGCGAACTGGCCACTGACGGAATGCGCGACGTGGTGGTGGTTGGTGGGGGGAACAAGATTCAGATCTGGAACAAGGCCAAGTACAACGAGATGCAGGGCGAGGCAGAACGGCGTCTCGCGGCAAGCAGGCAGTTGCGCTTCGATTTGGGACTCTGATCTTTGAATGTTCCTGACTTTTGCCATCAACCGGTTCTGGCCCGTGAAGTTCTCGAACTTCTTCAACCCGAACCCGGTCAGGTTTTTGTCGATGGCACTCTCGGTGGCGGTGGCCATGCCAGGCTGATCCTCGAGTGTGTTGCGCCTGATGGTCGGCTTGTCGGTCTGGATCGCGACCGCGATGCACTGGCGGCAGCCAGTCAACTGCTGGCCCCTTTCGGGTTACGAGCTCTTCTGCGGCAGGGCAACTTTGCCGATCTGGCCATCCACCTGAAAGCCCTCGGTCTCCAAAAGGTTGATGGCATCCTTCTCGACCTGGGGGTCTCCTCGTACCAGCTCGATTGCGCCGAGCGCGGTTTTTCGTTTCGCGCCGATGGCCCACTCGATATGCGTATGGATTCCACAGCGGGGACAAGTGCAGCCGAGATTCTGGCAACAGCTGATGCCGACCGGTTGCAGTCGATTTTTCGTGAATACGGAGAAGAGCGCTGGGCCGGCCGCATTGCCCGGGAGATAGTTCGCAGCAGGGATCAAAAGCCTCTGGCCACGACTCTGCAGTTGGCTGAACTGGTCAGCCGGGTGGTCCCCGGAGGACGGTCTCCCCAGCGTATCCACCCTGCGACCAGGGTGTTCCAGGCTTTGCGGATTGCGGTAAATCATGAGCTGGAATCGTTGGCGAGGGGCCTTGAGGCCGGACTCGATCTGCTTGTCGTTGGAGGCCGCATGGCGGTTATCAGCTTCCATTCACTGGAGGACCGGATGGTCAAACAGTTTTTTCGCCAAGCATCAACCGGCTGTACCTGCCCACCCCGCCTGCCGGTCTGTGTGTGTGGACGTGTCCCGCAGGCTAAGCTGTTGAACCGGCGCGGGATTCGTGCCGGGGAGATGGAGCGTGAGGAAAACCCGCGTTCGCGCAGTGCTGTGTTACGAGGAGTCCAGATTTTGGGCGAATCATCAAGGAGTTGATCGTGTCGGAAACTACGCTACGCGCTTTACCGAAAATCAATGGCTTCTGCCTGCAGCGTCCAAGCCTGATGCCAACTTTGGTGTTCATCTCTTTGCTGCTGGTGGCATCCCTGTTTTTTGTCTGGTCGAGAGTGGAAGTCTTCGGTCTTGAATATGAGATATCGAAACTTGAAGGGGATCTTCGCGAAGCGCGCAAGGAGACTGCCCAGCTTCGGTTGGAAGCTGCCAGTCTGGGGAGTCCCGAGCGGATCGAGCAGGTTGCCCGCGACGAACTCGGACTGCGGTTGCCGGCCGCTGAACAGGTGGTTACAGTCGATTAATGGGAGCTCTGGAGCGAGGTGTCGTCATACGCATCCGGGTGATCGGCGGAATCTTTCTGCTGGCCTTCTCCCTGATCGTTGTACGCGCCTTTGATCTCCAGGTTTTGCAAGGGCAGGACTGGAACGGTCGAGCCGAGCGTCAACATCAGAAGACCCTGTCACTTACGCCGCAGCGCGGGACCATCTTCGATCGCAATGGCACCGAGCTGGCAGTCAGTGTCGAGGTCGATTCGATTTATGCTGAGCCGGCCAGAATTGAGGATCGGCGCGCTACAGCCAGGCAGTTGGCCAAGACTCTCCAGCTGCCCATCAAGACGGTCAGTGGCAAACTTGCCAGCGACAAGAGTTTTGTCTGGATCAAACGCCAGGTGACACCAAAGCAGAGCGCGCAGCTAAAAACGTTTGAACTCGCAGGAGTTGGGCGGATCAGCGAGCATCGCCGCTTCTACCCCAACTCGAATCTCGCCGCTCACCTGCTCGGCTTCACCGGACTCGACCCCAAGGGGCTGGAGGGGCTTGAGCGCGAATACGATCACAGGGTCCTCGGACGTGGCGGTTACCTGGTGCTGGGGCGCGATGCTCTCGGCCGTGGCATGGGTTCAGGTTCCTCCGAAGTGCAGGGGGGGCAAAAGGGCGACGACCTCTACCTGACTCTCGACAAGAATCTGCAGCACATCGTCGAGCGGGAGCTGGCAGACGGAGTCGCCTCTGCTCGTGCCCGAGCCGGTACCGTGGTCATGCTGGAGCCGGCCACCGGCAAGGTGCTGGCCATGGCCAGCTACCCGGAATTCAACCCGAATGACCTTGCAGGACATCGTCCGCAGCAGTGGCGCAATCGAGCGATTTGTGACACCTACGAACCCGGCTCAACGTTTAAGGTGATTCTGATGGCGGCGGCGCTCAGTGAAGGAGTCGTCAATACACGTCAGAAGCTGTACTGTGAAGACGGAACATTCCGGGTTGGAGGGAGGACAGTTCATGATCACGACAAATACCAGGAGCTGACGCCGGCCGAGATCATCAAATACAGCTCGAATATCGGCGCGGCGAAGATCGGCAAGCTGCTCGAACGGCAAAAATACTATCGTTATATCAAGGCGTTCGGTTTTGGCGAAAAGAGCGGAATCGACCTGCCGGGAGAAGTTCATGGTCTTTTGAACTCTCCGGACAAGTGGTTTGAAATCGACCTGGCAGCGATCTCTTTCGGTCAGGGGGTCAGTGTCACCCCCCTGCAGCTGACCTCGGCCGTTTCAGCCATTGCCAACAATGGCTACCTGATGGAGCCTTATGTTGTCGAACGGATGGTCGATAGCGAGGGGGGGGTCGTGGCCGAGATTCAGCCGCGCGCAGTTCGTAAGGTGATTTCCAGTGAAGTTGCTGAACAGGTCACCGCGATGATGGTTGCCACCACCGAGGAAGGCGGAACCGCTACCAATGCGCGGGTCCCCGGGTTTCAGGTCGCCGGCAAGACCGGGACCGCACAGAAAGTCGACCCGGTCACGGGCGGCTACTCGGCCGACAAGCGCGTTGCCTCTTTCGTCGGGTTTCTGCCGGCGCACGCACCCAGGGTGACGATCCTGGTGGTGATTGATGAACCGCAAAACGGAGTCTATGGAGGCTTGCTGGCCGCGCCGGTTTTTGCGCGGATTGCCAGCCAGACCATGCAGTACCTCAAGGTCTCTCCTGATCAGCCTTCTGGCGGAGACCATGGCGCCCCCTTTGATCCGTTGCCGGAAGGAGAGGGTGAGTATCAGGCCAAATTGGTTCGAACGCCTCAAACGAGCATGGAGGATGGCCCGGCGATGCCCGATTTTCAGGGGCTGAGCTACCGCCAGGTTCTTGAAGTGATTGGCGAAAAGCAGCTAAATGTCAATTTTCGCGGCCAGGGGCGGGTTGTCGAGCAGTCTCACGGCCCCGGTGTGGCCATTCCATTCGGATCCCCGGTCTGGGTGCGGCTCGCCCCGCCAAGCTGAAGCCGGTCAAGGAAACGGCAGACGCCATGAAGCTAAAGTGGATACTCAACCAATGTCGGTACCGGCAGCTGCTTGGTTCGGATCAAGCCGAGGTGACCGGACTCAGATGTGATTCGCGCGCGGTGAGTCATGGGGATGCCTTTTTTGCGATTGCAGGTGGAACAGTTGATGGCCATGACTATGTGAGTGAGGCGGTTGCTGCCGGAGCGAGCGTGGTATTCATCGAGCGGTTGATTGAATGTGGACCCGAGGTGACACGGGTGCTGGTTGATGACTGCCGGGTGGCCGTGGCTTGCGTGGCCCAAGCTTTTTATGACGACCCGACCCATGGGTGGCCGGTGGTCGGGGTGACCGGAACCAATGGCAAGACCACCATCACCTACCTGGTTGAAAGCATCTTGCAGAAGTCCGGCCAACGCCCCGCCGTGGTCGGTACCATCAACTGCCGCTTTGGTTCGCAGTGTTTACCTGTGGCGCACACCACGCCCGATCCCCTGTGGCTGATGGAGACACTCTGCCGATTCCGGCGAGATGGTGCCCGTTCGCTGGTCATGGAGGTCTCTTCCCATGCCCTCGATCAGCACCGTGTCGACGGTATTCATTTCGGGGTCGGGGTCTTTACCAACCTGACTCCGGAGCATCTCGACTACCACCGGGACATGGATCATTACTTTCGGAGCAAGAGCCGGCTGTTCCATGAACTGCTGTCGGTGGGGCCGGGTCAAAAAGTCATCAATATTGATGATCCTTATGGCCGGCGACTGGCAGAGCTCTGCCCGGAGGTTCTGACCTGCAGTTGCAGAGCTCCAGCCAGTATCTGGTTTCGGCAGCTTGAATTGTCGCTGAGCGGGATCAGGGGGCGGGTTGCAACCCCCGCAGGTGAGGTCGATGTCGTCAGTCGGCTCCTCGGTGACTACAATGCCGAGAACCTGCTGTGCGCCATTGGCGCCGGGGTCGCACTCGGCCTCGCTCCAACCGTCATCAGTCAGGGAATCGCCGAACTGGAGGGTGTGCCTGGCCGGCTGCAATCGGTTGCCAATAACCGCGAGGCGGTGATTCTGGTCGACTATGCTCACACCGGAGATGCCCTGCGACGGGTCCTCGAGACCGTGCAACAGCTTGGCCCCGGAAGGATTCTGACGGTTTTTGGCTGCGGGGGAGACCGTGATGCTGGTAAACGACCGGTGATGGCCGAGGCCGCTGCACGGCTGTCGACACTGGCCATCGCCACATCAGACAACCCGCGCAGCGAAGACCCTCAGGCGATTCTCGAAGACGTGCGAAGAGGACTTGAGCAGGTACATCCCAGGGAGTTGAGCCTTCGGGAAGCCCGGGACGGAGATGACAGGGGATATGTGGTGATCCCGGACCGCCGGGAGGCGATTCGCTTTGCCGTGGGTCTGTTGCGCCCGAATGATCTGCTGCTGGTCGCCGGCAAGGGACATGAGGATTACCAGATTCTGGCAAGTGGCCGGATTCACTTCGATGACCGCGAAGAGTTGCGCCTGGCGTTGGCAGCAGGAGAAATCTGATGATGAGAATCAGCCTGCGAACTGTAGCTGAGGTGACCGGCGGACTGTTGTGTCGCAATGGAGCGACAACAGAAATCGAAGGGGTATCGACCGACAGCCGCACTCTGCAACCAGGCGAACTGTTTGTCCCCTTGCGGGGGGAGCGCTTTGATGGCCATGCGTACCTCTCCCAGGCGGTTGCCCACGGTGCCGTGGCCTGCCTCAGCGAGGAGATTGTCGGTGGATTGGCGGTTCCGGTCGTGCAGGTTGAGGACAGTCTGAAAGCCCTCGGCGATTTGGCCGGGTTCGTGCGCCGGTCCCTCGCCGGCCCGCTGATCGCCATTACCGGCAGTTCCGGCAAGACCACCAGCAAGGAGATGCTGAGCTCCATTCTTGGCCGCACCTCTCCGGGGCTCAAGTCGGAAGGGAACTTCAATAACCTGATCGGAGTCCCTCTGTCTCTGTTCCGACTCCAGCCGGAACATCAGTGGGCGGTCATCGAAATGGGGATGAGCCGTCGCGGCGAAATCGCTCGCCTGGCGCAGATTGCCAAACCACAGATTGGCATTATCACCAACGTGGGGGCTGCACACCTCGAGAAGCTGGGAGGACTCTCAGCCGTCGCCATGGCCAAGGGCGAACTGTTCATTCATCTTCCGGCAGATGGAACGGCCGTGATCAACGCTGACGATCCCATGGTTCGGCAGCTGCCGGTTGCCAATGGCGTCAGGAAAATATCTTTCGGTACAGGTGCGGATGCCGAAGTGCGTGCGACTGATATTGAGGCCGAAAACGGCTCAGTTCGATTCGTGCTCTGCCTTGAACAGCAGAAGATCGCGGTCAGGCTGCCGATTCCCGGGCGTCACAATGTATCGAACGCTCTGGCCGCTGCCGCGGTGGCGAATGTTATTGGCATCCCGTCGGGCGAGATTGTTGCCGGCCTTGAGGAGTTTCGGCCCTGTCCGGGGCGCATGGAACTGATCGAGCTTCCCGGCGACATCGTGCTGCTCGACGACACCTACAATGCAAATCCTTTATCGGTGCGTGCGGCACTGGGTGCATTGCACGACCTCGGCCGGCCGGGTCAGCGCATCGCGGTGCTTGGTGACATGCTAGAGCTGGGAGCTCTGGCCCACGAACTTCACGAGGAGATTGGCCAGGTCGCTGCCGGCCTGGTCGATCGATTGCTGGTCTACGGAACCCATGCGCGCTAGATCGCCGATGGTGCGATCGCGGGGGGACTCGACCCGCAGCGGGTTGCCCGTTTCACTACTCACAATGAAC
>PKTY01000419.1 GCA_002869725.1 Desulfuromonas sp.
GGTCAGCGGCATCTCGTCCAGGCTGAGAAACTGGTCGCCCCGGGTCGGGAAGACCACATCGGGCCGGATCGCCACCGGCCAGTGCACCAGGTAGAGATCAAGAGAGTCAAGGCGCAGATCGCGCAGCGTCGTTTGCAACGCCTGCGGCACCATCTCCCTGGCGTGGGCATTGTTCCACAGTTTGGAAGTGATCCAGAGTTCTTCCCGGGTGACCTCCCCGGCCTGCAGGAGGTCGTCGAGGGCTTCGCCGATTTCGGCCTCGTTGGCGTAGATCGCGGCGCAGTCGATATGCCGGTAGCCGAGCCTGATCGCTTCGCGCACCGCAGCGCCGACCTCGCCCGGTGCCGCTTTCCAGGTTCCCAGGCCAAGGATCGGCATCTGGTCGTTATTGGCGAATGTCAATGTCTGCATAACAATCTCTCCCTGTGATGGCTGGTGCCGACTGGCGTCAATGAAATGAGACGTAGAACTCTAGTGTACCAGATGATAAGGGGGACAGACCTTGCAAGTCTTCCTTCCGGCCTGTTCCGTGCCAGAAACTCTCCCGCCACGACGTTTTCCTGTTACTATTAAAAAATAAGGGGTCCATGTCGTCGATCCTCTGCGAAAGGAAAAGAGCGTGGTTCTCTCCCTCATCATCTTCCTGGCGCTCCTTGCTCCCCCGGTGTTTGCGGACGAAGGCATCAGCCTCACGCCTTACCGGGCCACCTATGCGTTCCACTACCGCGGCTTCAAGGCGGGGCTGATCCATTTCACACTGTCCGCACAAGCTGAGAACACCTACACATATACGACTCGCGTGGAGCCCGGTCTGCTGGCGCGGCTGGTGGTGAATCCGGATGCGGTCGAGCAAACGGTGCTGCAGATCGATGACAACGGGGTGCGACCCCTCTCCTGGACAAGCGAAGACGGCAAGGCGAGCAGGGACAAAGATGGCAGGCTGCTCTTCGACTGGGCGGCACAGCGGGTGTCCGGCACGGTTGAGGGGCAGACCGTGACGCTGCCGACCCGGCCGGATCTGCAGAATCGTCTGTCGATGCAGATTGCGGTTCTGTTCGCGCTGCTGCAGGACAAACTGCCCGCGCCGATCACGTTGATCGACGGCAACCGCGTCAAGCTGTACAGCTATGCGTATCAAAAGGAGCTGCAGCTCGACACCGCCGCCGGCCGCTTCGACGTGGTCCTTTATGAAAGCACCCGCCAAGGGTCCAGTCGCCTCAAGCGCATTTATCATGCGCCGGCACTCGGCTACCTGCCGGTGCGGCTCGAAACCTTGCGGAAAGGCAAACGTGACTCGGTGCTGGAGCTGGTGTCTCTCTCGCCGGCAGAAGGGCCGGGTCTTGTGCCTGTGGAGCCAAACAGGAACACCGGAAGCACTCAAAATTGAGTTGGCAGTGTTCCCGCCTGAAACAATGACCGGCCTGAGCCGGCATGTGCTAGACTGGTGGGACACCCGAACCCTTAAAGAGCCGGGGACACGACCTGGGAAAGGTCTCGCACGGGAGATGTTCCGATGTTGACCTTCCTGACAGGAGCGAAATGATGCCCAAATCGATTGTGTTTATACTCCTTGTGATTGCCATTCTTATTGCCGGCTTTCTCGCTTATACACAGACCCAGCTCCTCCTGTAAATGTCGCTTTGACCTCGAGAGCGCTCCGTCGCTGGGATGATCCCTGTCGACCTCGATCCACAGTAAAAATGACGACCATTGGGCTCAGATATGAAGAAACGACTTCTCCTTATATGTATCAGCAGCTGGATTGTTTTGATGGGATGCAGTGAAAAAGTGATGGGCCAAAATGACAACACCGACTGGAGCCTTGCTCCCTGCGGCACAAAACCGAACTGCGTCTCTTCGCAAAGCACTTCGGAGCGCCACAAGATCGAACCGTTCAGGCTTGACGGTTCGGGCCAGGCGTCCATCCAGAAAATCGGGGCGATTATCGCCGCCTTGCCCAGGACAACCATCACTCAGTCAGAAGATCTCTATCTGCGTGCAGAGTTCAAAAGCCGACTGTTTGGCTTTGTCGATGATGTCGAATTCCTTGCGGATGAAGAAGGGGGCTCTCTGCATGTCCGCTCGGCGTCACGGCTTGGCTACTCTGATTTTGGAGCCAACCGGCGACGGGTTGAAAAGATCCGCCACCTCTATGAAAAATAGTGTGTGGGCTCTGTCCGTCCCCCCTCACATGCGGAGAACAACAAAACCGTTACTCACTCGGCAACCCACTGGACCCCCTGCCGGGTGGTGCCCGGATCGGCCAAACCTAAAGGCAGGTCAAGACAGCGAAGATCGTGGCATGCCAGGAATCGTTTGCGCTGCCCGGCAATCATTGCTAACATAAATCATCTCATATATATTCATCTCCTTACCTCGAGCCGCCAGAGCAATGAAACAAACCAAGACCAAGAATCTGTCGCTCCGCGCAGTGCTGATTTTCCCCTATGTCGCCTTGGTCGTCTCTCTGGCGGTCGCGATCGGCGCGCTCTCCTACCAAACCGGTCGCCAGGCCGTTCTGACCGTCTCCGAACACCTGCTGAAAGAAACCGCCAGCCGCATCAGCCAGGCTGTCGACCGTCATATCGTAGGGTCCGTCGCAACACTTGAGGCCGCGTTCCCAAAAGGGATGACGGCCCCGGTATCGATTGAACCGGCGGTTGACGCCCTGCGGACACGCTTCTGGACCGCCACCACCCTGCACATCGACCCGAACAACTATGTCTACTACGGCAATCTTGCCGGCCAGGCGTTTGGCCTGTACCGTCATTCCTACAACCGGGGTGAAC
>PKTY01000303.1 GCA_002869725.1 Desulfuromonas sp.
CAGTAGGTATTATCTGGCTCGCGTTTGACCAGCTAGCAGCCGACTATTTCATGATATTGATGGACAAGTACATGGTCTCGCCTACCGAAACTCACCGGGCATTTCTCGATTCGGTGCACCGATACCTACTCTGGGCCGGCCTGGTCGCTTTGGGCCTCGCATTCTTCCTCAGCTATACCTTGACACGCTGGGTACTTCGTCCGCTGATCCAGATGAGTAGCGCTAGTCGACAGATCGCTTCGGGCAATTACTCGGCGCGGGTCGACAGCACTCGGAGTGATGAAGTCGGTGAATTGGGCTCAGCCTTCAATGGCATGGCCGACAGTCTTGACAGGTTGGAGCGGTTACGTAAAACCATGGTGGCCGATGTTGCTCACGAACTGCGTACTCCTCTAACCAATCTAAGAGGTTACATTGAAGGGCTGAGTGATGGCGTTATACCTCCCGCCCCAGAAACGTTGCGTATGTTGCAGAAAGAGATTTTGCGACTGGTCAACCTGGTTGAGAGTCTCAGTAAACTCGCCAAGGCTGATGCCGCCAAGGCATATCTCGATCGTTGCCCAGTCGACTTGAAAGAGTGTTTGACCGAAATCTTAGCTCTCTACAAGATGAACTTCGATGAGAAGGAGATCTCGGTTACGACCCGCTTGGACGATCAGGTCATCGTTCAGGCTGATCGTGACAAGCTCTTATTGGCAATTCGGAATCTGATCGAAAATTGTTGGAAATATACACCTCCAGGCGGACAGGTTGAGATCTCGTGTCAACTCACCAACGGGAAGGCCCATGCCGATTTTAACAACAGTGGCCCGGGAATTCCCGAGAAAAACCTCCCTTTTATCTTTGAACGTTTCTTCCGTTCAGATCCATCCCGATCTCGCGATGTCGGCGGCGCAGGAATTGGACTGGCCATCACCAAGCAGTTGATCGAAGCCCATGGTGGTATAATTAACGCAACAAGCTCCGATGGAACCACTCATATCAGGGTCGAGCTCCCCCTCTAGGCGATTCACTTCAACGCTCAAACTTTATCGAATCTTTACGCAACCTTTCTGATCCATTTACACCCTTTTGCTACGATGTCTTACAGCCAAAGTTAATGCGAAAGGAGATGGGCATGAGAGCGTTGACTCTGAATGTTGGAGTGCTGATAGGCACACTGCTTCTCATCTTTTCTGCCAGGTCAGAAGCTGTCACAAAAATGGCTAGGGCAACCTTTGTCGTTTACTGCTACGACGTTGGGGTCAGTGCTTTAAACGGAAAGCCTGGAGTCATATCGGTACAGCCTGGATGGAGCGGAGCCCGAGAAGTTAACTGGGTCATTTACGACCCACAGAGTGTTTCGATCTCAAAAATTGAGAGTTGGCTCAGAGAAGCCGGCACGTATATCGATACACTTGAAGCCAATATGTCAACTGAACCGGGGGAGGAGACAAAACAATGAACAGACGCAATTTTCTAAAAACAACCTTTTGGAGCTTTACAGGTGCGTCCGTTGTCATGCCTGCACTCAGCATGTTCTCTCTTCGGCACGTCGGACCAGCTTTGGCGGCGGAGTCGTTCAGAGTCTATTCTCTGTCAGAAGGGAAATACATCATGACCGAAAAAGTGACCAAGAGCAAAGCTGAATGGCGCAATACTCTGACTAAGGAGCAGTTCCATATACTTAGAGAAAAGGGCACTGAGCCAGCCTTTACCGGCAAATATGACAAGCACTATGAAGAAGGAGTTTACCAGTGTGCCGGTTGCGGTCTCGATCTTTACTCGTCCGAAGACAAGTTTAATTCCGGAACCGGCTGGCCCAGCTTCACCAAGCCTATTGCCAAACAAAATATTGCGACAATAAGCGATCACAGCTTTTTCATGAATCGAACCGAACTGCTCTGTGCGCGCTGCGACGGCCACCTCGGTCACGTTTTTGATGACGGTCCCGCACCGACTGGCAAGCGACACTGCATCAATTCAGCCTCTTTGAATTTTGTCGCGAAAAAATAGTTTAAGGAGATTACAGATGAAAGTTTTATTCGCAATACTTGCCTTCTTCATCACTGTTGCCGGGACCGTCTACGCAGTGACTATGGAAAAAACGGACGGTATGATGGGGCAAAATATGGCCATGACAGCCAAAGCAATTTTTGCTGGCGGCTGTTTCTGGTGTATGGAGTCCGATTTTGAAAAATTAGATGGCGTCACAGATGTCGTCTCCGGATTTACCGGAGGTACCCTTAAAAACCCGACCTACAACGGCAATCATAACGGACACTACGAAGCCGTCGAGGTGAGCTACGACCCATCGAAGGTGAACTACGAACAACTACTCGATCACTACTGGGTAAATATCGACCCCTTCGATGACGGCGGGCAATTCTGTGATCGCGGACACAGTTACCTCGCCGCCATCTTTGTCGCCAATGACGCCGAGAGAAAAAGTGCCGAGGCATCATGGCGTGCGGTTGAACAGACGTTTCCAGACCAGAATGTGGTGACGCCGATTCTGGATGTGTCGATCTTCTACCCGATCCAAGGAAACGAGAGTTACCATCAGGATTTTTACAAAAAAAGCCCAGTACGCTATCAATATTATCGCTGGGGTTGCGGCCGCGACAAGCGACTTAAAGAGATCTGGGGAAACAAGACCGTCAATTAATCTGACAACTTCGCGGCATTGGTCAGGGCAACATTAAAGTCTTCCTAAAAATACTATTCTTGGTTAGAACGAACCACAATTGGAGAGAAAATATTAAATCTCAGAAAGGCTGCAATGAGAGAAACGTCCACCAGTGATC
>PKTY01000012.1 GCA_002869725.1 Desulfuromonas sp.
GATCATTCTCATGGCGGGAACAGTCACTGCGGGTGGAGTTGATCCGCGCGAACAACCTGCTCCTGAGGCGGTGCCTCAAGAAAAGGTGACAGCAACGCCGGCCCAGACGGCTGCTGCGGTCAAGAAGGCCCGCCAGGCGGTTGCTCCCAACAAGGTTGAAGAAGCTCGGGTCAGTCGTCCTCAGCCCAAGGCCGTGCCTGCCGTGGCCAAAACAGGCTGGTTGCTCGGAACCCGTGCGACAGGGTGCAAGCCGCTATCGGAAGTTTCACGTACGGTCAAGAACATCGGCCGTTTTGAGACCCCCCGCGAGTTCGCCCAGCAGATGCATCAGCGTGGCCACCAGGCCTTTGTCCTCGACATCGGCGATTCCCGTGACCGGGTTCTGCGTATCAAGGTCCCCGATCTGGAAATCGACCTGACCTTCAGTCGGGCGGAGATGTGTCGTTAGCTGAACGTTCTCGCTGATATCAGTTGTTCGCAAGTAAAAAGCGCGGCCCGTTATTAAACGGGCCGCGCTTTTTGTTTGAAACTGTAGTGATCAGCTCTAGTCAAGCTGCATGAAGACCGCCGAATTGTAGACGCTGGCATTGTAGGGGACGGTGGCACTGAGGTTGTCCCAGTGGGCGCCAAGGTCGTATTCGCCCTCCGGCATCAGCAGCTTGAAATTGCCGGCAAAGAAGCAGCTGTTCGGGTCGAGCTGCGCCAGGCAGGTTGCTTCGCAGGCGGTGGGGTCAGCCGCTTCGGCGCAACGGTCCGTGCAGAGCTCGGACGGCGTGTAGGGCAGGGTGAACGTCTCGTCGAGCGTATCATAGGCCCCTTCTGTCAGTGACAGTGTCATGGCGACCGGATCGGTGCTGGTCCCTTGCACATAGGCTCCAATGGCGACGGTCGTGGAAACGACGCTGCCGCTTAGCGTGCCGCAGCCTGCTGCGTTGTAGGTCATCGGCACGGCAACCGTGCCCTGCACGAAACCTTCCGCCGGCTGCTCGCTCCATGCCCCTTCGATAATACGAATCTGGGTCGGCTTCAGCGAGTACTTGTCATGTGGTTTGGCCAGGACAGCGGTTTGCGGGTCGATATCGAGCACGACCTCGACAAAGGTCTGGCCGGTCGAAACGCAGAAGTCGCTGGGGGCCAGGACCTTGACACCCGAAGTGGTGCCGCTCGGAGTATCCAGTGGGTAGGAGGTGCCTTCAACGGTAACGAAGTTGCTGCAGTCGTCGCCGCTGCAGTCGTCGGCATTCTCTTCCAGGACAAAGCGAATCTGGCTGAAGCAGACCGGAGTGCCATCTGTCGGCAGGTTGGGGACTTCGATATCGGCCAGATGGAAGGTCTGCTGATCAGGGTAGTCGAGCACATCGACTGTGACTGGCAGCCAGTCAATCACGCTGGCATTGTAGTAAACTGCTTCGCCATCGCCATCATCCGAATCAGCGAGGGCGGCACCCAGTTCAGTGACTGTGAGCACGACGGCGTTGTAGAGAACGTCCGCATCAGTGACGGCGACACTGATGGTGCCGCTGCTGGAGGAACTGCCACTGCCACCTCCGCCACAGGAGACGACCAGAAACAGTGGCAGCCCAAGCAGGAGTGCTGCGCAGAACCTGATGATACCTTTTTTCATAAGAACCTCCCGGCAAGACTGCCTTGGATGACTGAGCCGCGGCGTTGGCATGCTCACTGAATTTATACCTTGTCTGGAACGACCCTAACATTTTAGCAGAGACTGCCCAGATCACAAGTTAAGTCAATCTAAGCTGCTAATTTATAAGCGCTTTTTCTTTTTTTCTTTAGCTTGGCGAAAGTCTCAGCCGAGAGGAGTGCCGATGGGTCTCTTCTCTGTCAATGTGGTGGCCATGACATGTTCTATTCAGATGACGTGCCAATATGGAAAGGAGAGACTTTTCAGGGTTTTACGGCAAAGAGTCGGCGTAACGTCTGGCTAACAGGCTGTTTTCGGTGCACAGAATTGTCAGTGGGTTCCGTGATATCCCTGATGAATTTTCAAACTGGCTAAAAAAATATTTTTAGCCTGGCGAACTGGGCAGGATGATTCTGATGCTCGTGTCGATACCTTGTTGCGACTCACGTCAATCTTGCCATCGCGGGGCTGGAGGATGCCCTGCACAAAATGCATCCATGAAACCGTTTTAAATTTAATCATTTGGGTGATCGGAGAAGAAGGTTCCCGTCAGGATTTCATTCACGACACGGTGAACGTCAGGCAGGCATCACCTGCTTTCGGGATGCAGAAGGGTGCAGCGGCAGTTGCCACGTTGTTTCTCCGTCGTGATTCTTTCGAGGAGCAGTGAGCGCCCCCGGTTACGATGCACATCCTCCCTAATATCGTCTTCGGTGTAGTTATAGCAGTAGCAAATGAGTTGACTCATTATGTAACCCTCCGGGAGATCCGGTCATTCCTGCAGCAATCCCTTGCCAGCTGTCAGATCTGAGAACAGGGTGCGAAACATTTCCCGCTGTTCCACAGGCAGGCGGAGCCGGTAGGTTACCAGCTGCGCATAGTCAATGTCGAGAACCTCGATCTCAAATCGGGGCAATTGTCGTTCCAGCAAGCTTTTCAGGGTGTAGTCAACTGACGCTTGAAGCTCGACCCAGGCGACCCGCTCGGTGCGGGGTAATTGCTCCAGGGCCGTCTGCACAGCAGTGGTGTAGGCTTTGACCATGCCTCCTTTGCCGAGCTTGATGCCGCCGAAATAGCGAGTAACAACCACGGCTGTATCACCGATATCGCCGTGTTGCAGGGCAGTCAGC
>PKTY01000391.1 GCA_002869725.1 Desulfuromonas sp.
ACGTCCGGTCCAATTCCGGTGCATCGCCTTCTGGAAGGTCGGGAGAGTGTCGACCGGGAAGGCAGGCTATGCGTGGTCCGGTCCGTGGTTTGGGCTCCGGTACTCTTCCGGGGCTTTGAGGGGGGGGCGAGATGTTTGGAACCAGCAAATAGCTGGGCTGTGATACAAAAACTCTTTGGAGCCCATTTGCTAAGTTGAGGTGGAATAGTAAACTTAGCTAAGCGAGAAATGGTGTTGAGGACAAGGCTGACACTAAAGCGATTAGGAAGTTGGGAGGCGGCTATGAACGGAGTAACGAGAAAATTTTTATTGCTTCTGTCTGCGGTGGTGTTCATGGCGACGCTGTTTTCCTGTGGGGGTGGGGACGGGAGCAGTCAACTCGGAATTGTGTCTGACGGAACAGTGACAGTCAGCCTGACAGACCGTCAGGCCCTGTATGAAAATGTTGTCTTGACGATCAAGGAAGTGGGAGTGATGGTCGAAGGTGAACCTCTCACTTACTACAACTCAGGACAGTTGGGCGAGTTCCCCGTTACCGTCGACATTCTTGACTTTCCTGATGAAAACGTCCTGACCCTGGCAGATATCGAAATTTCATTGCCAGATCAGGGAGAAGATATTTGTTTCGACCGGTTGCGCCTTCGCCTGGCTTCAGAAGGGGATCCTGCCTGCACCGAACCTTACTGCAACTATGTTGTACTACAAGAAGATCCGGAACCTTTCGTACTTGACCCGCCACGGGGGCAGAATATGGAAGCATCTATTCTGATCCCTCAAGGACTCTGCCTGAGTCAGTCGGATAGCTTTGCACATGTTGTGATTGATTTTGATCCGGAAAAAGCTATTGTCTTTCAGGGCCCAAATGGACAGGGTCAAGGTCAAAAACAAGCAAGTTTTTCACTCAAGCCAAACGGACTCAGGGTTATCCAGGGTCGCTTCAATGGCAAACCCAATGACTTCATTTCCGGGAAAATCGTCGTTCCTTCACCTTACAATTCCGTGTCAATGCAATGCGCTCCCTATGATGAGGTTCCACAGTTCACTGTAACAGGTCAGAGCATCGACACTCCTGACCTTGAGCCAGTGATCACCGCATCAGAGACAGAAGGGCCATTCTCTCGCGAGGAAGTCTGTCTTGAGGTTTGTGACGATGAAGAGAATTGTCACAGCGAATGTACAAACAGCCTGTTTGAAGAGTGCTACTACACCGGGCATTTCAAGTTGTTGCTGCCAGAGGAGGGTTCCTATGACGTTACCGCGACTTGGGAAGACCTTAGTTCCACGGAACCCTGCGTCCTGTCAGGCGAAAGAGGTCTGATGATGGTACTGGAAGACTGACCAGCCAGACCTCAACGAACATTAGGCAGAGCCCCAGCCATTCCCCGGTTGGGGCTTTTCTGTTTGGCCTAAGGAAGTCAGACTATGCATGGGCCGGTCCGGGGTTTGGGCTCCGGTACTCTTCCGGTGCGTTGGGGGGGGGCTTTGGAGTGTCCTACGTAAAGCAAATCGTCGAAAGGCAACGACTCAAATCAGGCCGCATAGAAATTGAACAATCCCTGACTGATCTTCTTTCCGGTCTCTGTAGCCTCAAGTGAGCCATCCTGGTTCATGAATATTAGGCCAACAGTTGAAAATCTTACGCTAAAAGCAGTCATTAGACCTGCAATCGCGACATCAATTTCTGGCTTAATTAAATCCAGTTTACTAGCAAGATCAACAGGATGAAGGTTTGGCTCTAGGGCAATTGTGAGAAAAATATTTATCGAATCATCAGACAGGACAGGTCTGAAATCACTTCTGAGAGTGTCTACAATGTTCTGTATTGCCTTCGCTGCATTCATCAACTTCCCCTCCTAAACCTTCAAACTGCCAAGCTAAGAGAAGCAGTTGCAATTTAACAGCCAAATTAATGAGAGTCTGATTTCTGAGGTTTTTTGCAGTAGGCATGAGCTTTTGATATGTTTCGCCGCGTTTCGAGGGCTTCATGTAGGGTGATCAATCGGCACAAGTGACATTCCTTGACACCAGCCATTCCCCGGTTGGGGCTTTTCTGTTTGTGTCTAAGGAAGGCAGCCTATGCATGGTCCGGTCCGGGTTTTCGGCTCCGGTACTCTTCCGGTACGGAGTCTGGGGTTGGAAGAACAAGGGTTGCTCGAGGGTCAAGCGTTCAGCTCAATCGTTTTTCGCATTCTTCAACCCAAACCAGAACTTCAGCAACCCTGAATGGCTTTTTGAAGTAGTGACAACCAAGTTCATCAATTGCCTCTTTCATATCTGAATCAATCACAGACCCAGTAATAATAGCCTTGTTGGCATCTAGGGCCTTACAGCCTCTTTTCCTTTGAAGTTCGAAAAAGGCAATTCCATTCATTTTTGGCATCATGTAGTCAGAGATGACAATATCAGCACAAGGAGTATTCTTTGGGCATTTTTTCTCGTGGTCTTTGTAGATAGGGCAAACTGTTGGGTCGGGAAAACATTGCACAGAATGCCCCTTGAGAACCAGTATCTGTTCCAGCAGTTTAGCTAGGGACTCATCATCTTCAAAAATAATGATTTGCAAGGGACCCCTCTCCCTGTTGGCACAGGTTAATAATACATGACCAAGATCTTCATGTAAATGAACCTTCCTTCCAGAAAATATTTCCAAAAACACCCGACTGACCCGACGACTCGACGCAAACCAGCGACAAGGCGACAAGGCGACGAGTGCGTCAGTAGTTCACCAAAAGTTTTTCGAAATCTGCCTCCCCTCCACCCCCTA
>PKTY01000409.1 GCA_002869725.1 Desulfuromonas sp.
CGCAGCGGCGACTTCAGCGGCACCCGGGCGACCGCCTACCTGCAGTTCGTGCCGTTCGATCGCGGCATTAGCGACCCGCAGCTACTCGACTCGACCAACACCAGCGGACCCGACAGCGGCTCGCAAATCACCTGCTTGACTTGTCACAGGGCGCACGCCTCAGCGTTCCGCGCCATCGGCCGTTGGGATTTTGACGCGGCCACGCTGACGGAGTCTCATCCCACCATTGGCGACAGTGGGGCAACCGCCAGTGATGTCGCCAACAGCTATTACGGCCGCGATATCGCCATTGAATTCGGCATCGACCAGGGGCCTTTCTGCGAAAAATGCCATGATGCCAATCCTTGAGCCTTGGACGAGGAGCTTACTGATGCGTTTCGCCATCATCCTCAGCCTGATCTGCCTGCTGCTCGGTGGTTGCAGCCTGACCCCCATGGAGCAGACCCCGGTCGTTGATCCAGGTGCCATGCTACATCTCTACCTGCAGCCGCTCCCCCAGGAGGTCCGCTCCCTGGAGCTGCGCATTGCCACGCTCAGCGCACGACGTAGCGACGGCAAAGAGTTTCCCCTGCTGGCTGCGTCTGTAGAGTTGAACCCTGCACAACGGATCGGCCGCCAGACCAAGCTGCTCAGCCGCCAGCTGCCGCCTGGTGACTACCTGGGGATCAGCCTGCTGGTTGACCAGGCGACTCAATCCAGTGAAGAGGGGCCGCTCGCGCTGCTGACCGAGACAGAGCCGTTGCTGTTGAGCAACCCGTTCCAGATTCGCGCTGACCAGGCAACAGCGCTGTTTATCTCCTTAAGCCCGGACCGGCTGGTGACCGACGGTTTTCGCCTGACCGCCAAGTTTTCCCTCTGGTCCAGCCAGCCGCCATTGACCGGCTTGAAAGGGCTGATCAGTCACCCGGCGGCCGGTAGCGTCAGCTTTTTCGAAAAGAAGAGCCCGTTGATCTTTTCGGTGCTAGCCCTCGGTCAACGGCCGAGCGGCCTGACGCTTGATCAGACCCGGCAGCGTGCCTATGTCGCCCTCACTCAAGAAGATGCCATTGTTGCCATCGACTTGGTCCGTCAGCAGATCGAGCGCAAAATCCGCCTACGGCCGGGCGATCGGCCACAGTGGTTGGACCTGAGCGAAGACGGTCGGCGGTTGCTGGTCAGCCTGCCTGGCAGCAACGCACTGGGAATCATCGACACACAGCTGTTCCGCGAACGTCAGCGAGTTCACTTTGTCACCCGGCCGACTGACGTAATCCGCGCAGCTGGTAACGCGCGAGCTTATATCATTCTGCCGGAAGCCAACGGCCTGGCTCTGATCGACACCGAACGCGGCAACATCGATGCCAGTGTGAGCCTGCCGGAAACACCGACCTTCGGCAGCCTCAGCAGTGACGGCGAGCTGCTGGTGCTGCTGACCGAGACTGCGCCAGACCTGCTGATGCTTGAAAGCAAAAGTCTGCAGCTTCGTGGCCGGGTCTTCGTTGGCTACGGAGCGACCTGCCTGGCCAGTGCCGACAACGGGCTGCTCTACGTCGGTCTGCAAAGCGGTGAAGTGCAGGTGATCGACCCTCGGGTCGCGCTGGCGATTGACCAGTTTCGGGTGGGTGGTGCAGTTCAAGACCTGGTCCCGGACCGAATCGAAAACAGCCTGTTTGTTTTGACTGATCGGCAACAACTGGAAAAATACGATCTGATCAGTAAGCGCAAACTGGCGTCGCTGGAACTCGGAATGGCCGGTTTTGAGTTGACGCTGATGGGTGAAAAGTAACCATGGCTGGTCCCAGGTTTCTGATAACGCTGCTGCTCGCGGCCCTCATCCAGCCACTGTTGTCGGTCAGCAGTCATGGGATGAACCTGCGACTGATGAGCGACTGGGCCTACACCCAGACCAGCTCAGAAATCGAAGACCGCGCCGACGGTATGGTAACGAAAAACGAAACGGACCGTTTTCAACAAACCTACCGGTTGGATCTGACTAAAGAGCTTTTTCCGACCCTGACCCTGAACGGTGGAGCGCAAGTGGAGCATAATCGGACGATCAGCGAAACGGCAGAAGAACCGGAAACCAACAGTAGGAACCAGCAGATTCTGCCCTATATCGACTTTGATTGGCGCAACCCCCTCTACTCCTTGAGCGGCGGCTATCGGGAGCGTTACGCACAGAGCAAAGGAAGCGGAATTAACGGCACAGAAAAAGACTATGCCACCAGCTACAACCTGCGTGGCGAATGGCGCCCGGTCGAGTTGCCGCGCCTGGAGCTGAACTACTTGCACTCCGAGCGAAATGATAAACCTCTGACCACTGACACCGAAAGTGATACTTGGCTGTTGAGCAGCCGTTATGAATACCGGGACTATGAATTCCGCTACAGCTTCCTGCGTGGTGAAGATACCAACAACTTCAATCAGACTGAAACGACCACGAATACACACAGCGGACGAGTCCGTTTCAACCGCTCGTTTTTTGATGGCCGCGTCAATATGAATGCCGGTTTGCGGATGGAATATACAACGCAGGAGTTTTCCGGAAACGAGACGTTTATCGATGTCGATAGGGTTCTGTTGGGAACCGGATACTTCCTCATAGATTCTGCGGCAGATCCTGACATTATTGATCCTGGCGATTATTCTGAGTTTGGCACCACCAGCGCGAATCCAGATCTGAGGAACGTTAACAACGGCGAAAATCTCGCTCTTGGCTTTACCCTGAGTGAGCAAAACCACACCATCGACAGAATCGATTTGCTGGTCAATGTGAGC
>PKTY01000340.1 GCA_002869725.1 Desulfuromonas sp.
AGAATCCATCGGCCTCATGCAGATCGTTAACGATGCAGTAAGGGGGGTAGTCGGCTTCGCTAGCTGACAGGATAGGTGCGTTATCGCTTCCGTGCATCGCCAGAGCGTTGCCGAAGGGACACGTCACAAGGAGAAAACTGAACGTCAGGAAAAGAAAGAGTAGACGGCAAAAAATGCCACCCAGACAAGACTTGTGCATTGTCTTAATCCCCCTCTAGGTCAATAACTACGGACCAAAGATGACGAATAACGGTCAAAATTTAGTAATCAAACTAGTCAATGTCAAGATAATTTCTTACTAAAATCATCAATTGGATTCTTAAGTTGTGTCAGAGGCTAATGAGAGTCGAAATCGGTCAATGTGTACTATTTTTATATATGCTGCATTATAAGAATGCCCTGAAGCATTCTTTAATGCGTGATTTAAAGTGAATAGTTTCAGCTTGCCGCTAGAGTTAAAGCAGCAATAGCAAAACATGCTACTACCATTGCCGCGCCTTTTCTGAAATTGAACGTTTCATATTTCAAAACCACCGAGATAATCATCGCCATGACAAAACTCATGTTAGCAATAGGAATAACAATACTTGCCTCACCGTACTTGACGGCCAGCATCAGAAAGGCGACAACAAGAAAAACCAAAACTCCTGAGGCCAGAGCATAACCTGCTTTCTTCCTTGTCAAACGGAAGCGACCTTCACGAATACGTGCATAGAGGGCTCCACCAACCACCCAGCAGAGTGAACAGATTAGCAGTATAGTTTGAGGGTCAGCATGGCTCAGGATGCCCCCGCGTGTAATCACACCGTAACCGGCTCTAAATAATGAGGCAGCAACGGCTATTAAGAAGAACAATAAGAAATGGTTATTCTTCTTTGTGGTCAAAGAGTCAGGATCAGGTTTGTAGAGCAGGCCGACGGCAACGATTCCAAAGCCGACTCCCAGCAATTTCAGTGAACCTAGATCTTCGCCCAAAAACAGAAATGCCAGGACCACGACACCTATCGTATTTAGGCGATATACGGTTGACCCTAGGCTGATATTGATATGTGTTAAACTTTCCAGTAACAGTAGGTTTGAGAGTGTCAGGCAAAGCCCAGCAAACAGCCCGTAGTGTATCGAAGGCAAATCAACAACCAATGATTCTCCACTTATGATTAAAGTTGCTGTTTGCAGCAAAAACCAGACAACCCCAATACCAAAGACGTAGGTGCCCCGAGAGCGATCTTTTCTGCTGTAGCGTTTATAGACGACATCAAGTAGACCTGCGGAGAAAAGACTTAACAATGCAAACAGTATGGCATTAGACATAGCAGGGGCCTTCATCTTGAGGGCTCGATTAATCTATCTATACATATCAGCTTGAAGAATACTTGAACACAATAATGATGAGCCAGAATAAATGCTTACCGCAGTTGCTGAGGCATGAAAAATGGCCACATGCTTCCAGATGGCCATTTTGTTTTATATTTTGTGACTTATAGGAAGCTAGCGCAGTCTGGTAACGCAATTGCTTTGGGAACAAGTGGGCGGTGGATTAAATCCTCTCGCCCCGACCAATTTCCCCTTACAGTTATTCGGCATTCAATCCCACACACGAAATCCACCCCCAACAACAAGGACACCTACGGTCATGCTAATGTACGTAAGTATTCTTTTCTTGCTTTTCCCTCATTCCTTTTTGCCCAAAGCAGACCAGCACAATTTAACTCCGTCCAAGAAAAAATTAGGAGGAAATTTAAGCTTTCTCTTAGTGAGGTCTGAACAGACCGAGTAGCCTATGACATTCTTCACAGAAAGAACGGGGGGGGTGCTGTTTTTTGTTGAATAAGTCCTAGATGTTACTTTTGCAATCCGGTGGTTGCTTTGAAGAAACCAGGTGTGGTTTTGTCGACCCGGGATGGTAGGAGAGGGCCTTGTATGCCAGAGATGGCCAATGCGCGGTTGCGATGGTATCGCGCAACAGTTCCTGGTCCTGATTGTCGGTCGCAACAAGATGACCATTTTTGTAGTCGAAAACGATACCCGGTTTTGACGGTTGCAGTACCGCAATCTTGTTGTCGCGCATCATGGCATGGATCGTTCCGTACTGGAGGATGGCTCGTCCTGACACTCCTTTGGGCGGGTTGAGGAGGTCGATTCCGGGCATCGGAATATCCGCTTCGATCCCCATCAGGGAAAACAGGGTCGGTCCCAGGTCGATCTGGCTGGAGGTTCGCGAAATGATTTGCGGTTCAATCCGGCCGCCCATGATCAGGGCCGGGATGTGGAAATGTTCCACCGGAACCAGATCCGGTCCGGCCTGGACATCGTCATGGTCGGCAACAACGAGGAAAAGAGTGTTTTCCCAGTATGATGAGTTTTGGGCCTGTTCAAAGAAACGGCCGATCGCGTAGTCTGCGTAGCGCACAGCGTTGCCGATCTTGTTCTCCTCTCCGGGTTCAGGGGTGATGCGGCCGGAAGGGAACTCGTGTGGCGGGTGGTTGGACGAGGTGAAGACAAGCGCGAAAAAGGGTTTGTCCTCGGCTTTAAACTCGGAATCGGCACGGTTAAAGAGGTCCTCGTCGGAGACGCCCCAGGTACCGTAAAAGACCGGATCCTTGTAGTCCTTCTCGTCGATTACCCGGTCGAAGCCGTTGTTCAGGAAGAATCCGCGCATGTTGTCGAACTGGCTTTCTCCACCATAGATGAAGCTGGTGTCATATCCTTCCTGCTGGAAAAGAGAGGCCAGGGTG
>PKTY01000265.1 GCA_002869725.1 Desulfuromonas sp.
CGCGGCGGCCTGCCGCGGCTGTTTGTTCTCGATAATGTCGACCCGGACGGGATTTTCGCTTACCTCGACCTCTGTGATCCGTCGCGAACGGTCTTTTTGGTGATCAGCAAGTCTGGTTCAACGGTGGAGACCAGCTGCCAGTTCATGGTGGCCCGGCACTGGGTCGCAGAGGCGGTCGGGTCGTCATACCGTGAACACTTTGTGCTGATCACCGATCCGGTCAAAGGGGCTTTGCGCACAATGGCTGACGCCCACGGCTACCGTTCCTGTGTGATTCCCGCCGGGGTCGGGGGTCGCTTCAGTGTCTTCACGCCGGTCGGGCTGTTGCCTTTGGCCTGCGTCGGGGTCGATATCCGTCGGCTGTTGCAGGGGGCCGCTGCCTTCGCCCCGCGCGTCTGCCACGATGACCTGGAGACCAATCCGGCCTATCTCAATGCTGCATTGCACTACCTGGCGTACGGCAAGGGGTTGCGCACGTGTGTGATGATGCCTTACAGCGACCGCCTGCGCGACCTGGCCGACTGGTTTCGCCAGCTGTGGGCGGAGAGCCTCGGCAAGAAGTATGATCTCAAGGGAAACATCTGCCACATTGGTCCGACCCCGATCAACGCCCTTGGCACCACCGACCAGCATTCCCAGGTCCAGCTCTACATGGAAGGGCCCTGTGACAAGATGGTCACCTTCCTGACCGTCGACCGCTTCGATCGGGATATCAAGATTCCTCGTCATCCGGATGGCTCCGAACTCGATTATCTCGCTGAACACTCTCTGGGGGAACTGATCCACATGGAGCAGCTCGCGACAGCCGCTGCCCTCACCAAGAACCGGAGGCCGCACTGCACACTGCGCATTCCTCAGGTCAGCGCTGAAATCATGGGCGCTCTGATCTACCTATTTGAAGTTCAGACCCTGTTTGCCGGTGGACTGTTTGGGGTCAACCCGCTGGATCAGCCGGGGGTCGAGGAGGGGAAGAATTTCACCTACGCCTTGATGGGGCGAAGCGGTTTCGAAGCGCAGGGCAGGGAATACGCTACCATTCAAGCGCGCCTGAAACCCCTGGTGTTGAGCTGTGGTTAGAGGCAACCGTCTGAAATTAAAAGGAAAACGCTGCCTGACTCGGTCACTGTAAGTCCTTGACAGCTTTGGAGCTCATCGTTTACAGTCTCAGGATACTCTGGATTCTCAGCTGCTAACGGTTAACATTTTGGCAAACAAAGATAAAATACTCGCCAACGCGCAAAAGTTGCTGGCTAAGGGACAGGTCGGCAAGGCGATTGCGGAGTACCAGAAGCTGGTCAAGGCGGCTCCTAAGGACATCCGCAACCGGCAGAAGCTGGCCGAACTCCTCAGTCGTGACAAGCGCATTGACGAGGCGATTGCCGAATATAAGGCGGTTGCCGACCATTATACCGAGACCGGTTTCTACCTGAAGGCGATCGCGGTTTTCAAGCAGGTGCAGAAAATCGATCCGTCTCGGGCTGAGATCTACCTGCAGCTTGCCGAGCTCAATGAAAAACAGGGATTGATCGGCAATGCGCTGACCGAATACCGCAATCTCGTCGGGTTTTATGAGCAGCAGGAGATGACCAGCGAGCTTCTTGGCACTCTGCACAAGATGCTTGAGCTCGATCCCGACAATCTTAACCTGCGTGCCAAACTGACCGAATCTCTGCAGGCGACTGGTGAAACTGAGAAGGCCTATGAGCAGTTTGTCGAGATTGTCGGTCAGCTTGCCGACAAATCCGAGGCGGCCAAAATTGTCAAGCTTTATGAGCGATTTCTCGCAATCTGTCCCGAGGAGCCCGAGGCGCGCCTGCCTTTGGCCAAGGCACAGCTTGCCTGCGGTCAGGCCGAACAGGCCCTTGCCACACTGAAAAACCTTCTCAAGGTTTCCTCTGATGATCCCGGAGTGCTGCGCCTTTTGGCGCAAGCCTACCAGTCTGCCAACGATTTCGAAAACGCCCGCCTGACGCTGCATCGCCTGCTCAAGCTCTCCCCGGATGAGCATTCGTTACGTGAGGATTATGTCGCCGTCTGTCTGGCTGGAGGAGAGGCGACCCGCGCCAGAGATTTTCTCGGTGAGAACCGGCAGCGGTTTTACGAATCGGGTCGTCAGCAGACCTTGTCCGACTACTATCAGCAGTTACGGCAGCTGCTTCCCGGGGATCAGCAGGTGCAAGAAGCTTTGGAGCAAGTCAATGCGTTGCTCGGTGTTGAGCTCCCCGCGCCGGCTGATGAGCCTGTCACCACACCTGCAGTCGATGAGAAGACCGATCAGCCCCTGTCTCAACAGCAGGCCGTTGTCGAAAAGGTTGAGCTCCCTGCGCCGTCATCTCAGGTCAGCAGCCGCGGCCCGGATCTTGACCTCGACCTGGATCTAGATCTCGACCTCGACCTTGGCGCCAGTGAGACCGAATCGACTGGCCATGAGCCGGATGCTGTAGAGGCCGAAGCCCAACCTTCCGGACAGCCAGCGGAAGAAGCTTCGCTGGAGGCAGAACTCGAACTCGAGTTTGCCGACGAGGACTCCGGCGAACAAGAGGTCGAGCTTGAAGTTGAACTCGACCTCGGTGGGCTTGATCTGGATCTCAGTTTTGATGAAGAGGTTGAGGCCGAAGTTGAAGCTGAGGGGGCGGTCTCTGCTGAAGAAAATGTTCCGGTCGAATCGATCGAACAGCCGGAAGTCTCCGAAGAGCTGGAAGTCTCCGAAGAGCTGGAAGTCTCCGAAGAGC
>PKTY01000426.1 GCA_002869725.1 Desulfuromonas sp.
AAACAGTTCGAGGGGCTGGCGGCGTCCGCCCAACCCCTCTTTAACCGGGTTGATCCCGTAGATGAAGTCAGCCATAGATTCTCAACTTTTCGTTGTTCGGGGAACGGATTCTTCCTGGCGAAATAGACTCCCTCTTCTACCTCATGGTTTCTGCCATGTCAAACATGCAGGTGTCTCTTCGACCAGACCGGCAGACCCCTTTATCCGTCAAACAGCCACCCTCAAGCGGCGGCGTCATTCATTCGGTCAATGGGAAGAGTGAAACTAACCGTTGTACCCACCCCCAACGCGCTTTTGACCCAAATCTTTCCGCCATGATTCTCAACAATGTATTTGACAACATTCATACCCAGCCCGACACCTTCGGCAGCAGTCCCGGAGGTATCTGCCCGATAGAACTTATCGAAGACCTTCTTCACCTGTTCCAGCGTCATCCCGACCCCCTGGTCGATTACCGAGAACCGGTAACTCCTGTCACCGGCTTCGCCCCGAACCTGGATCAAGCTCTCTTCCTCTGAGAATTTAACCGCATTGCTGAGCAGATTTTCCAGAACCTGTCTGATCTTGACCTTATCAACCATCAGCCGGGTGTCTCCATCGGCCAGGAAAACCTCAAATTGCCGATGACCCTCCTGCTTTTTCATGTAGAGCTCGACCTGGTCAAAAACTTCCGTCACCGGACAAGCAGACAGCGTCAGAGGTAATCCTTTCCCTGCCTCGATACGAGAAACATCCAGAATCTCATTCACCAGGGCTGACAGGGACACAGAACGATCATGGATATAACCGACGAATTCCCGCTGTTCCTCATCGGAAAGCTGGTCGCGATTCAACAGGACTTCAGAGAAACCCTGTATCGAAGTGAGCGGCGTTCTGAACTCATGGGCCACCGTATTGATGAACTCCGTCTTGTTTCGATCGATCTCCCGCAGGTGTTTCTCAGCCTTTTTACGACTCAGGATACTGTTCCACATAATCACAAGCAAGGTGGAATAGCCGGCCAGGATGCAGACAACCACCCAAATGAGCAGCTTATGCTTCTGGTAATAAGTTTGTGGCTTATGGAGAACGACACTCTCTTCCGGAAGGTCTGCGATATGGAGACCAAACCGCTTCATCTCCCGGTAGTCAAAAACGTAGGAATTAGGGCTCTCACGCAGCACAGGAATCTCGCGAACTGGCGTCCCCGTCAAGACATTCAATGCGATGTCGGCCGCAGCTCTTCCCTGCTCAAAATGACTGATCACCTTGCCGCCGAGAATGCCCTCTCCCATTCCATGAGACCAGAGGTGATAAAGAGGCCGGGAGAGATTCTCGCTAATGAGCTGCAGACTTTTATGGAACAACATTGCCTGACCGTCTTTATCCCGGTAAGCAGACAGCAGCAGGACAACATCTCTGTCACCGAGCGATCGCAACTGTTCGGCGAAGGCTTCAAAGGAGTATTGTCCCAGACTGATCTCCGACAAAATGACCGGAGCAACATCCTTCTTATAGCGATAAAAAGTTTTCAGGTCGCTTTGCCCGCTGGGTGTTTCGTCAACCAATGCAACGATGCGACTGACATCCGGGTGGAGCCTTGTAATCGTCTCCAGCGTTTCTTGCATCGAAACCGCCTCGACCACCCCGGTAATTTGGGGGTTGTCGTTCTGTTCCTGGGCACGATCCAGATTGTTGACCCCCAGAAAGACAATCGGCAGGTCGGCAAAAAGCGTCTGCTGGTACTTGAGGGCAAACAACAAAGCATTGTCGTCACCGACAATCACAATATCGTAAGGCTCAATACGGGAGAGTTTGGTCGACAGGGACAGGTAAAAACGATCAAGGGACTCCTGGTCTGGAAACCGTTTGGAATCCATAAACTCAACATCGAGCAGGACACGCGTCCCGTCAAAAACCGACTTGAGCCCGTTGACTTGCTGAAAAAACGTGGGGAACCCCGGATGATAGGAGCTGACAAACAGAACACGATGAGGATCAGACTCGCCAGCAGAAAGCGGACAAGGCAAAACCCACAGAAAAGCAAAGAGTGCCACCACAAAAAAAAGACAACGCCACGTCAGGGTCATTCTTCTTGCCTCTGCTGACAAACGATCCCAGTCCCCCTCAAAGGTTGTTCAATTATAACGAATCAAGAAGTTTTTCAAGCGACCTGCAAAAAAAGAAAAGTCGACGGGGGGCTATCGAGAAAAGGGCTGCCGGCCAGACAAAGAGAAAGGGGCCGCCTCGAAACCGAGGCCGCCCCTGATAAAGTTAAGACAAAAAGCAGGGGCCGACGCCCCAGGGCGTTAACCGTCCAAGGCGGTCTGCATCTCCGCGATAATCTTGTCGGCGGCCTCAGCCGGGTCGGCTGCTGCGGAAATTGGCCGACCAATCACCAGGTAATCGGCGCCTGACTGCAAGGCATCAGCCGGAGTCGTGACAAGTTTCTGATCGTCCTGCGAGGCGAAGGCAGGCCGAACCCCCGGGGTTACAATCGCAAAATCTTCGCCGCAGGCTTCACGGATCAAACCGACTTCTTTTGGCGAGGCGACCACACCATCCATGCCAGAGTCTTTAGCCAGCTTCGCCAGGCGTGGCACCATCTCCGTGACCGGCCGGTCGATGCCAACCTCTCGCAACGTCTCGTCATTGGACGAGGTCAGGATGGTCACTGCCAGCAACAACGGACGTCCTGCTGTACCACGCGGCGCAACTTTATCGATTGCAGCGACCAAGGCTTCCATCA
>PKTY01000315.1 GCA_002869725.1 Desulfuromonas sp.
ACCTGGCTGGCGAACCGCGCCCAGGCGCAAGTTCTTGCCGCCAGATTCGGTCTGGACGAAATTCCTTCAGGCTATTTCGATTTTCCGGCGGGGTCGATGTTCTGGGCCCGCAGTGAGGCGCTGCGGCCGATATTCGACAGTGGCCTTACGGCCAACGATTTTCCTGAAGAGCAAGGGCAGACTGATGGAACCCTTGCCCACTGCCTGGAGCGGTTCCTGGTTCCGTCAGCTCAGCAGAGCGGTTTTCACGCGATTGTGCTGCGCGACCAAAAGACTCCGAGCTGGTCACGCTGGCGGCTTGACCAGAGCCTCGGCAGAGACCTGGAACAGTTTAAACAACAACTTTCCGACGATCAGATTGAACTGGTTATTTTCGACATTTTTGACACCCTGTTGCTAAGGCCCCTGCTTGACCCCGAAGACCTGAAAGAACTGGTCGCCAGGAGCAGCGAGGGAGAACTGGGAGAGGTTTATGTCCGCTGGCGGGTCGAGGCCGAAACCCGGGCACGACTGCGCAAGGGGCGCGATGTCGATATGGACGATATCTTTGTCATGCTCGAAGAGTTGGCCGGTCTGCCCGCCGGACAGGGACAGGCCTTGTTGGCCCTTGAAGAGAAGCTGGAGCGGGCGGCCATGAGACCGCGACCGGATGGGGTGCGTCTGCTGCAGACTGCTTTGGCCGCAGGGAGGCGGGTGGTGCTTGCCAGTGATATGTACCTCAAGCAGTCGTTTGTCGAGAGCCTGCTGGCAGACAACGGCGTTACGGGCTGGCATGCCCTCTATCTCTCCTCTGCCGTTGGAGTCCGCAAAGATTCCGGAGAGCTGTATCGGCAGATTCTCGAGAACGAGCAATGCGTTGCTCCCAAAGCTCTGATGGTTGGCGATAATGAGCGCTCCGACTTCCAAATTCCATCTGATCTGGGGTTGATGACCTATCACCTGTTGCGCCCGGTGGAGCTGGCCAAAGCGGTCCCCCGCCTGGCGCCGTTGGTCGAACAGGCGCTCAGGAGTTCCGACCAGAATGGCCGCCTGACCCTCGGGCTGCTGGTGCGCGAGAATTTTCACCCCCTGTTTTGCAAGGACTTCAACCCGGATGTCTTGCTGTCGAAAACGCCCGAGGGGATTGGCTATTCGGTGCTCGGCCCGATGGTTCTGTCCTTTGCCCAGTGGCTTGCGGACCAGGCGCACAAAGACGGCATCGCCCATCTTTTCTTTCTGTCGCGGGAAGGCAAGTTCCTGTTGCGTGTCTATGAGCGCTGGCGTGGGCTTTGTCCCGAGGCCCCTCCGGCCTCTTACCTGGTCCTGTCCCGCAGGACCGTGACGGTCGCCGGAGTCGAGACCTTTGACGATATGTTGCGCATCGCCAGGGTCAACTACCAGCCGAACAACCTCGAAAGCTTTCTGTATACCCGATACGGGCTGGAGATGGGCCACGACGATCTGGACAAACTTTACGACAAAGGCTTATGGGCAGAAGGGCGGTTGGTCGAGGTGAACGGCGAGCATGTTGATCATCTCGCACCACTTTTGCAAGAGCTCCTTCCCCTTGTCAGGGAGAGGGCTCGAGATGAGCTGCAGGGACTCCACACCTATTGCGTTGACCAGGGCTTCAACGGTCAGGGTGAGGCCGCCGTGGTCGATGTCGGTTTCTCGGGAACTATTCAAAATAACCTGAACAGTTTGCTGAAACGACCGGTTCATGGCTATTATATGGCGACCTGGGAAGGAATATCCAAGGTCGCTGCGCGCCATGAGGTGGTGACGAAGGGCTGCTTCGCTGAGCGACTGACGCCTGGCGGCGATATCCACCCCCTGCTTCAGGAGAGCTTTGTCCTTGAAAAGCTGCTGAGTAGCGATGATCCTCAGTTGCTCTACTACCGGGATTCAGGAGCAGGCATCGAGCCGGTCTATCGTCCCCTCGGTGAAGCTGAAACAGCAGGGAGCGAGACGCGCCGCGCCCTACAGCAGGGAGCCCTCAAGTTCGTTGAAGAGGCCCTTCGAGCCAGGGAACAATTGTTCGGGGAGTTCCGGGTTCCAACAGATCTTTCCTTTCAGCTCTATGCACGGTTTGTGGATGGCCTTGCTCCAGCGGAAAAAGAGGTTCTTTCGGAAATCGTCCTCGATGACTATTATTGCGGGAGAGATCTTGTCGATTAAGAGACCATTGTCGTTCTTGACAGGACTCCGCAGACAGTATGAACAATCGTTTCGCACATAAATGGACCGTTTTCCTGCTCGGTTTACTTTTCACGGCCACAGCCAGCCTTGCCGACGTCCCGCGGGTTGGCATCCTGATCTCCCGTGAAATTGCCCCCTACATCGAGATGGTCAAACAGCTCGAAGACGAGCTGAACAGTGTCGAAACCCGGCGTTTCTTCCTCGACAGGAAGGGTGTCCCGTACAGCCTGGCAGGGCAAGCGGCTCTTGGCACCGATCGGTTCAATGTGCTGGTGGCCGTCGGCCCCGAAGCGCTGAGTTATCTGCAATCTCAGCCGGACATTACGGCGCTGGTCTATGGCATGGTGCTCAACCCGGAGCGGTTGGCCGTCGGGCAGAGTCAGCAACTCTGTGGGGTCAGTCTCAATATTCCTGTTCACCAGCAGTTCTCAACCCTGTTGTCCCGCATCCCGTCACTGAAGCGAGTCGGCGTTCTGTTCGACCCGGCCAACAACCGGGATTGGTTCGAGCAGGCAGTCCCCGTTGCAGCCGACCTGGGTGTTGAG
>PKTY01000091.1 GCA_002869725.1 Desulfuromonas sp.
AATGAGGCGGCCAATGGCCTGCGCAACCAGCGCGGCACAATTGCTATGGCGCGAACCCAGGTGGTCGACAGCGCCACTAGCCAGTTTTTCATTAATCTGAAAGACAATACGTTTCTCAATCACCGCAACAAAACCCGGCAGGGATTCGGTTATGCGGTGTTCGGCAAGGTGGTCGCCGGCATGGATGTGGTCGACCGCATTGCCAAGAGCAAAACCTCCAGGAAGAATCCGATGTTTGCCGACCTGCCGGTCGAAACAGTGGTCATCAAGAGCGTGCGACGTGTAACGGAATAGCTGAAAGAGGGTTGCACACCGACATTTCGCTGATGAGGCAGGAATGATCACAACCCGCATCATGACCTATAATGTTCAGCGCTGCCGCGGCACCGACGGCCAGCCGAACCTCGACCGCATTCTTCATACCATCGCTGATGCGGCCCCAGACATCGTGGCCATTCAGGACCTCGGACCGGTCAATCATGCGGATGTGCTGCCTTACCTGGAGGAGCGGCTCGGTTCGAAAGCTTATCGGGCCGTCACGGGTGGCGACCTCGTCTACCTTTCCCATCTTCCGATGCGCGGCGTCCAGAGATTTGACCTTGATTACGGCGGTAGCGTGCTGCGAGCGGATGTTGACCTGGGCGGGCGGCGGCTACATCTGCTGAACGTTTGCCTTGACACCTTCCCTCGCTTTCGTCGTCACCAGATCGACCTTCTGCTCGGGCCCGATCTGCTCGGCAACCCCTCTCTCGCCTGTCCGGTGTTGCTGCTCGGCGATTTTGCCGACTTCCTCTGGGGTGCCGGCAACCTGGAACTCGGCTCCGCTATGCGCAGAGTCCACAGACCGTTTTGGCGCGCAACCTACCCTTCGCTCTATCCCCTGTTCGACCGGGACCGGGCCTACCTGCGTGGTGGCGTTCGCGTGCTGGAAGCATCGATCAATCGAAGCATTATGGCCCGCCAGGCGTCCAAGCATCTGCCGGTCACTTTCACCGTTCAGGTGAGCGACACGCAACGCTCTTTACCCCTCGCCTATCTGCCTGGTCGTCACATGGAAGCCGCGCCCGGCTAACACTGTGGAAAAACCTGTGGATATCGTTGATAAACCAGACCGTTCGAAGCACTATGGGATCAAATAAGCACCAACAGGACAAAGTACTGCAGACTCTGAAGCGACTGGAACAGGCCTACCCAGATGCCCATTGTGCTCTTTTGCACAACTCTACCTGGCAGCTTTTGGTCGCAACCATCTTGTCCGCACAGTGTACCGATGTGCGGGTGAATCAAGTAACTCCGGCCCTGTTTGCACGCTACCCCGGCCCGGCCGAAATGGCAAAAGCCGAACGGGTTGAACTGGAAGAGCTCATCCGTTCCACCGGGTTCTTTCGCAACAAGGCGCGTAATTTGCTGCTTTGTGCACAACAGGTTTCGGGTCCGCATGGGGGAGAGGTGCCGCGGACGATGGTTGAGTTGGTTGCACTGCCAGGCGTCGGGCGAAAAACAGCCAATGTCCTTCTCGGCAATGCTTTTGATATTCCGGGGATGGTGGTTGACACTCACGTCGGACGGGTGGCACGTCGGCTGGGATGGGCACAGAGTCGTCAGCCGGACGTTGTTGAAAAGGAATTATGTGCGTTGCTGCCGGCAGAGTCTTGGACCCAGACGGCTCATATCCTGATCTTCCATGGTCGACAGTGCTGTCGGGCGCAAACGGCCTGGTGTTCTCGTTGCCCAGTCTTGGAGATGTGTCCGCAGATCGGGGTCGGTCGGCAGAAATAAGTTGATTAGTTATCTTCCAGGTCGAGTCGGAAGAAGTCGCGGGCTTGCGGGGTTTTTTCCTCGAGGGCGTAGCGAACTGGCGCAGTGCCCGGGGCAAAGGCCTCAATCACAACGTCGGGGGAGTCTTCCGGAGCCAGCAGGCCGGTGACGGGGTCGATCGGCCGGAACTCGATGTCATCCGGCACCGGAAAGTCCTCGACCGAAAGGTCGGCAACAGCATCTTTCATGAAGTCAACCCAGGCCGGTGCCGCAGCTCGTGAGCCCGTTTCTTTTTTACCCAAGGGGCGTTCCTGGTCGTAACCGACCCAGGCGACGGTCAGTAGCTGCGGGATATAGCCGACGAACCAGGCGTCCTTGAGGTCGTTGGTTGTCCCGGTCTTGCCGGCGACGGGCCGTTCCAACACCTTGGCGCGCCAACCGGTCCCATGGCGGACGACGCTCTCCAGCAAGTTGGTGGTCAGGTAGGCTGTTTCCGGACTGATCACCCGGGTGCGCGTTTGCTGGGCCAAACGCTGGCCCGGCTGTGCTCCCCCGGGAAAATCCGCAGGGTCGATCGACTCAACGATTTTACTGTTGCGGTCAAGGACGCGGGTGATATAGGTCGGCGCAACCCGCACGCCTCCGTTGGCCAGCACAGTGTAGGCGCCTGCCAACTCCATAGGCGTGACGGCGGATGAACCGAGGGCGAGGGTCAAATCCTCAGCAAGTGGGGAGGAAATGCCGAGCTTGCGGGCATAGTTGGCCGCATAGTGAACGCCGATGTCTTCGAGGATCTTGATGGTGATGACGTTGTGCGACTTGGCCAGAGCGGTTCGCACCGGCACCGGCCCGTAAAACTTCTTGGAATAGTTTTTCGGCTTCCACTCCTTGATGTCGCCATCCTCAAGGCGCTCCTTGTAAATCAGCGGAGTATCAAGAATGACTGTGGCCGGG
>PKTY01000270.1 GCA_002869725.1 Desulfuromonas sp.
GCCAATCGATAAAGAAAGCGGACCAGGGGCCTGATTAGCACCGTTTTCAAGCCCCTATCGGTAAAGAGGTGCCCCAAACCGGTCACCGCATTCACACGCCCGACCTGCCCAACCCACCGAGCAGCAAGACTGCCGTAGATCACACACTTGATGGTGAAATGATGGACCACCTTCGGCCGTTCCAGGCGGTAGAGCTCAATCAGCTTTCGAAGTAAACCAAGATCATGTAGAGGATTGATCGTACCGGTCGAAAATGGCAGGGCGATCCAGCGGAAGCCTCGTTCAGTAAGCCGTTTCCCGTACTCACCAGGCGGCGACACCAGCACCACCTCCCAACCTTCTGCCCGCAACTGTTCGGCGAGAGCCAACCGGAAGTTGAAGAGGTACCAGTCAGTGTTGGCGAAGAGGAGGATTTTCAATCTAAAAAACCCTCAAATTTCGGGCTGAAGGAAAACTTCTGCCATCCGGCCGCTAGCCAGCCAACCAGTTCTTTAAAGGCGCGCGAAGACCCTTCGAGGGCCTGAGCATCAGGCAACAGCCTAAGTGTATCAAAAGGAACAGGGATCACCTCGAAATCAGTGGGAGCTGGGACAACTTCCAGGCCGGCATTCTCGAAGCAGCGGCGAGCTCTGAGCATGTGCAATGCCGAAGTCACCAGCATCACCTTTTCGGTTCCATCGCTTGCCAGCAGATCTTTGACATTCAGAGCATTTTCGGTGGTACTGGTACTTCTCTTTTCCATCGTCATCACACCTGCTGGCACTCCTAAGTCGGCAAGAAACTTTCCCATGGCCTCGGCTTCACTATCATTACCGGTTGGAACGATCCCTCCAGAAAGGATAATGCGCTTGGCCAAACCTGCCTGATAGATTCGTGCAGCATGCCAGACCCTGTCTGCCGACCGTCCCAGGTCAGGGTTTGGACGTTGCGGAGGGTACGCTCCACTGACACCACCCCCAAGGACAACCATCACCTCAACCGGTTGAAGACCAGTCAACCCACGCGGGCCGGCCTGAGCTTCGATCCAGCCACGCAGTGCATCACTAGCCAAAGGTGTTGACCAAAGCCACAACCAGGCCACCGCTGCCACAAGACTGACAGAACAGGCACGACGCGACCTTCGTAGAAATAATGCAAGCGCCACAAAGATAAGGACAAATGAAGTCCCCAGGGGAGAAATGGCAAGGACAGCCAGTTGTTTAAAAAATAGCCATTCCCCAGTCACAGGAACAACCAATTCTGGTACGGCAGCCAGTACTTGGCATGAATGGCATAGTTGAGCCAGACAAACAGCACTAGCGCGTAGCCGACGATGATACCAACCGTCACAACATTCGGTGAAAGCTGCCCTCGCAAAAGGCTGGGCAAACGCGCAAACACAACCACCTGCAAGGGCGTCAGATATAGTGCCATGCGATCAACGGCCGTGGATGCAAAATTGACCACAACCATACTGGCGACCGAACCGACAGCGAGAACCATCCAGAACTGATAATTCGGATACAACTCTTTCCAGCGTTTATGGAAACAGAGCAATAACATCCCTGGAACCAGGTTCATGGCTACCCGAACTTTTGCCCCTTGTGAAACCATCTGGGCTTCGACATAATTTTTCCAGAGATCGGTCTGGCTCTCAGCGAGCAGCAAATCCCACAAGACATACCCAGCAATCAGAACTGCAACAGCGCGCAGTTTCCAGTTTTTATAGTGCAGGAAAACGCCCAGGGCAATCATGACCAATGCCGTTTTGTGGAAAAATGCCGCCACGGCGATAAAAAGCAGATACCGATTGAACTGACCACGCTCCATACTGGCGATCGCCAGAAAAAACAACCCCAGGGCCACCCCCTGCCGGGTGTAGCCCATGGCCATGACGACGACCAGGTAAGGGAATGCGACAGCGAATCCGAGCCAGGGGCGCGTCTGCTGGCGGCAGCAGACCAGCAAGCCGACCAGAAAAATGATGCCACAGATCAGGTTGACACCGTAGATGTCCCATTGCCAGCGGTACATTAACCAGTTTAAGAGAGCATACCCTGGGTCTGAGGATGCAATTACATCGGGAAAAACGAATTTACCTGAGTATTTGAAGTAATTCAGGTAACTGTACCAATCACCACCAACCCGGTAACGCAAGCCAATAAAGACTACAAACAGTGCCCCGACCATCAGAAAGGTGAACAATCCGTGCCTACGGCGCTCTCTTTCCCCGATGGCTGCCAAAGCAGCGATTGTATACATGCACCAGTAACTAAACACCCGACCTCACCCTTTTTGCTTGTCAAGCCAGGCCTGGAACATCAAGATACCCCACAATTGAAACTGCCCGTTGCGCTTGCCAGCCAGATGATCAGTCCAACATTGGCGAATCAGGCCAGGGTAGAAGATGCCGTCATTTTTCAACCGACCTTCGCTCAGAAGATCTTCCGCCCAATCCTGCAGCGGGCCCCTCAGCCACTCGGCGATCGGCACTTCGAAACCAGCCTTGGGGCGCGCGGTCAACTCCGCGGGGATGTAACGTTCCAGGACGGTTCTTAGCAGGGACTTCCCCTGCCGTTCACGAATTTTGAGTTTCATCGGCACTCTGGCGGCAAACGCGGCAACCCGGTGGTCAAGCAGAGGGTTGCGCACTTCGAGGCTCACGGCCATGCTCGCCCGGTCAACCTTGGTCAGGATGTCATCGTGCAGGTAAGTCAACTGGTCAAGCAC
>PKTY01000341.1 GCA_002869725.1 Desulfuromonas sp.
GCTTGGCGGCCAGTTCGCACATTTCACCAGCACCGATGATCATGACCCCCTTGTCGTCAAGCCTGTCGAAAATCTTGCGGGCCAGTTCCACTGCGGCGAAAGAAACCGAGACGGCGTTGCTGGCGATGCCGGTCTCGGTGCGTACCCGCTTGGCCACGGAAAAGGCCTTGTGCAGAAAGCGGTTCAGGACCAGACCGGCGCTCTTGAACTCGACGGCGTAGCCATAGGCGGTCTTGATCTGGCCAAGGATCTGTGGCTCGCCGATCACCATCGAGTCGAGACTCGATGCGACCCGGAACAGGTGGCGGATCGCATCTTCCCCCTGAAGGTCATAGAGGTGGCTGTTGATTTCGTCGAGACTGATCTCGTGATAGTCGGCCAGGAACCGACGCATGGCAGCGATGGCGGCGTCCGGCTCCTTGGTCGCGGCATAGAGTTCGACCCGGTTGCAGGTCGATACAATCAGGCCTTCGGCAATCGCCGGCAGGTCGAGAAGCTGGCGAAGCGGCCGCTCCATGGCAGTCGGTGCGAAAGCGAGGCGTTCACGGATTTCGACCGGTGCTGTCTTGTGGCTCAGACCGAGGGTGACGATATGCATGGCGTTCTCTCTCCGGTTACTCTCCCGTAAAGCTACGGAAGCTATGTTCCCCGGAGAGGAACAGGTTGACGCCAAAGAAGGTAAACAGCAAGAAGATGAAACCGATGATGGCGAAGATGGCCGCCCGCCGCCCACGCCAGCCGATGGTCAGGCGACCGTGCAGCAGAGCGGCATAGAGAAACCAGCTGATCAGCGCCCAGGTCTCTTTCGGATCCCATCGCCAGTAGCCGCCCCATGCGGAATTGGCCCAGATCGCCCCCGAGATGATTCCCATGGTCATCAGCGGGAACCCGAAAGTCAAACACTTGTAGTTCATGCTATCGAGAGTGTCGAGGGGTGGCAACCGGTAGAAAAGTCCTGAAAATTTCTTACTCTTGAGCATCCGCTCCTGCAGCAGGTACATGATACCGGCCGCTGCGGCAATGGCGAACACCGCATGGCCGAGGAAGGCCAGGGTGACATGGACCGGAAACCACCAGCTGTCGAGCATCGGGTTGAGCTTAGGGGCCTCTTTAGGGACCGTGGCACCGACAATCATCAATGCCGTAGCCAGAGGGCTGATAAAGGCCCCGAGCATCGGTGTCTTGTAGCGCAGGTCGAAGAGCAGGTAAATGACGACCAGTGACCAGGAAAAGAAGGAGAGGGATTCATAGAGGCTGGCGACCGGCGTAACCCCGCTGGTCAGCCAGCGGACCTTGAGAGTCACGCAGTGTAAAACAAATCCGCCAATCAACAGCCACTTGGCATTGCGGTTGAACCGCTCCTTCCTGGAGATGACCCCAACCAGGTAAAACATGGTGGCCACAAAATAGACGAGCAGGGTGATTTTAAACAACAGAACACTAGCGATCATGGTGTTGGGTCTCGCAGGAAAAGGCCAGCCCGGAAAGGCTTTTCCTGATGGAGGGCGTCTGCTTCAAACCTCTAAACAGTCTAATTGACAATCTTAGGAGTATAAATAGTTTTTCGGTTCACTGTCAATTTTCTTGACACACCCTGCCAAACCTTCTGCTCACCGCATTCGGTGACTGAGCCGGAGGGGGTTCAAAAACCGAACAGGCCACCTTCCGTCAGGTTGCAAAGCAGATTGCCGATCGTGAGCGTGGTTTCCAACAGTCTGGGCTCACTGTCGGTGGGGATACCCAGGGTCGTGTCAGGAGTAACACCACTGGTTTCCACGTGGGCACTGGCGATGAGGATCACCCGCCCGCCCAGTTCCCGCATGGTGTTGACGACCTCCTGCTCGGCCCTCCCGAGGAAGCTCCCAGCCAACAGCAGGGCCACATCATGGCCCGTGGCCAGAGCTCGCAATTGACGGCTGAAGTACTGATCACTCTGGTTCTCCGCTGCGAGAAAGGTCGCCAGGCCTGCATCGTTGCTCAGAGCGATAACCGGCAAAGCCGGCCGCTCGAGGGTCTGCCGGTAGACAAAAGCCTGACCAAGGAGACTGGCTACGGAACCGAACGGGCCTCGGCCACAGATAAACATCCGGCCGCCTTCGTGGAAGGTCGCCAGTATCTGGGAGGCGATTTCATGCAGCAACTCTTTTTCTTTGAGCACAAAATCTTGCAGTAGAGCTGCCTGCTGCTCGACTGCTGTTTTGACCTTATCTTGTGTCATGACATTCCTGTCTCACCAATTCTTTGGCCTGCATCTTAGGAATCGTCTCCTGAGCTGTCAAGGGCCATGGCTTTCCTCTTTGTTCTTGGGCAAGCCTCATTTTTGTAGAGTACCAGCACCGACTTACTCTGCACCTGGTAGTCGCGCTGGTGCAGTATCTCACCAGCCTTGTCCGGGGGAGTCATTTCCAAGGGCTTTGCTGTGTCGACTAACACCCGCCAAGGGTCATCGCGCCCGGCCACCGGTAATTCGATGTTCAGTGGCTGGTCTCCAGCGTGCGCAAACAGATAGATTTCGCCCTCCTCGGCGATCCCCTGAAGGAGCATGCCAATACTTTGCGAACTCTCGGCCCAATCCGGTCGGTTCACCCTGGCTCCATGCCAGGTCAGTCGTCGTTCGCCGCGCTCTGTCCCCTCAAAGTGTCTCGGTCGCAGTAGCGCCTGTTCTTAGCGAAAAGTGATCAGCATTCGAACAAAATCGAACA
>PKTY01000207.1 GCA_002869725.1 Desulfuromonas sp.
CTGGTGCGATGTTTCAAGGTGAAGCGTTTCATCCCTTGCTCCGGAAAACGGCCACTGTCATGGTCGCATCAAGCTCGGTCTGGTTGTCGAAACGCTCCTTGAGCCTTAAGTTCTTGATCTGCACCTGGGTGGCTGATGATTCAATCTCCCAGAGCAGGCGAACGACCTGCGGCAGTGGCAGCCGTTCAAACTTGACATCGAGATGGTCGATGCTGACCGCTCCTTGCGATTGCGACGGCTGTGGCCGGATATAACTCAGTTTCTCCCGGCCGCCGATCCGCACGGCAATTTCTTCCATCAGGGCCAGGGCAGACTTGCCGCCGCTGCGGGCCAGTTTGGTGTCGGCACGCTTCATCTGCTGCTGCAGCGCCCGGTATTCCGCCTGGAGACGTTTAACCTGTTCGACCTGGGCCTGCTTTGCCAGGATCGATTTCTCCGCCGAGCGAACCGCGTCCTGGTAGGGTTGATAGAGGCCGAGATAGACCAGAACCAGCAGCAGGAAGGTTGCGCCGACGGCCAGAAAAATCTTCTCGCGGGTTTCCAGTTGATTGAAACGTTCGATCATGATTGCCCTCCTTCGCCAGTCAGCGTCAGCAGCAGCCTGAAATTCACCCGGTTGCCATCTGCGGTGAGTTTGGCGTCTGTCACCTGCATATCGGTAAACAGCGTAGAGCGGCCAAGGTGTTCCGTAATCTGGTTGAGGGCGTCGAAGGAAGCTGTGCGTCCGGCCAGCCTGACACTGCCGGGACCGTAATCAAGTTCCTGCAGGTCCAGTTCCAGGTTGTTGGGCAGACTGGATAAAGCCTTCAGGACCTTCAGGACGTTCGGCTGGCTGCCGCCGATCAGGCTGCTGCGTTCACGCAGGTCGCGCAACGCACTCTGCATCTGCAGCGGGACATCGACGATGGTGGTTGAATCCGGGAATGTCTGCCTGTAAAGCGCGACCATCTCAGCCTGCAGGGCGTCGACCTGTTTGGTCGTGCCCCGATAATTGATCACTGCGGCGCTGGCCAGGACGACGCAGATCAAAACAGCGAGGCTGGCACTGATCCAGAGTGAGGTTTTCAGCTTCTGCCATTCCCCTTTGAGAGCAAAGGCACCTTGCCGGAAATTGAAGGCGTTGCGATTCTCTTTGGCCGCGGCGCGTAGCGCCAGGGTTGCGGCCGGGATGAACGCCGCAGGGACCTCTTCGCCGGCGAGTCGCATTGTCAGTTGCTCGACCGGCAGGCCGGCTTGCAGCAACTGCTCGGCCAACTCTGCGATGGCGTCGTCGCCCATCAGGTAGATGGTGTTTGCGCGCTTGGGGTCCCGGGCGGTCAGGGCTCTGATCTCCCGGTGCAATGCTTTCAGGCCGCCAGGGGAGAGGCGCTCTTCCCCACCCGGCAACAGGCGATAGTCGGTCAGTTGGCCCGCTTCAATCCGGGAGACGGTGGTTTCGACCGCGCTGGTTGCGACCAGGATGCCGTCAGAGCACCATTCCGACAGTCCGGCCACGTACGCATAGGGCGCCAGGTCCAACAGGTGCAGCGGCAGGCCTGCGGCATCAGCCGGGTTCAGCAGATCCTGCAAAACGACCTTGGGGACGGCCGCTGCCGTGACTTTGGCAGTGGCTTCCTCGGTCGAGATGGCCGGTTGCGCGGCGGCGACACACTCGTCCATGGGGACAGGCAGCCTGGAGCCCATTTCGAACGGCAGGGCCGCCATGATCTTTTTCGAATCCCGGAACGGAAACTCAAGCGGCCTGACATAGGCGACGTTGGCCGGCAGGGCGGCTGCCAGCCGGTCGCCGAATGTAAAGTCGCCCTCCAGCGAGGCGCGCAGGTCCGCCAACTGCAGGGGCAGATCCTCCAGTCGACTCTCCAGAAGCTGGATATGCGTGACCTGGTCCAGGTCATATTCAAGGACGGCCAGGTGTGCAGAGTGTGGCCCGATATCGAGGCCCAGAAAACGTTTTGCCATCGTGTCTAATCCACCTTGATGAGAAGGAGTGTGTTGTCTGTTTTGTCAACTTCTGCCCGCAGGACACGACTGCCGTCATTGACGCGGGCATGTGCCGTGAGCTGGTAAATGGAGCTGGTTGTGCCGAGAAACTTCTGGTTCGACAGGCTTTTCAGGGCGCTGTAGGCCGCATCCGGCAGTAGTTTTTCCAACTCTGAGATCGCCACAATGGGCGAATCCTGGCGATACGCGATAATCATTTCGGCAACCTGCTCGGTGATCACGGCATCGAGTGACATCAGCACCATGTCACTGGCCGTGTTGATATTGATCTTTGTGCTGCCGTTTACCGCCAGGTGCGGACCAATAATGGTCAGCAACTCCTCGGAGAACCCCTTGACCAGCAGCAACTCTTCCAGGGTCTCGAGAGGGCCGTTCTTGCAGGGATAGGCGGCCTGCTGTCCCTGATAGTAGGCTTCTTCCGCACCAGCGACCGGGATGTTCAGGCCATCGGTGTGAATTTCCTGGTAGGACCCGTCGCCGCTGTCGAGCCAGTCGATCAGGGCGGCGGTCAACTCCGCCGGGTCGGCCAGGTGATCGACGCCAAGTGCTGTGAACAGGCGAAAAAACCGGTCGACCATCAATGCCTGGGGATTGTTGTTCTGAACCAGCTCGTTGATTGCCAGCCGTCCGTCCAGGTCCTTGATGGTCACCGAGACGCTGCCTTCGCCGACCGGGTAGTTGACCACCCCC
>PKTY01000273.1 GCA_002869725.1 Desulfuromonas sp.
GCGCTCCTTGCGAAACGGAAAAAGTTTGAGCCCATAGTAGAGTGCATACAGGCGCTTGGTCGGAAATACCATGCTGCTCCCGCGACCGGGCCGGGCATCGGGGCCTGCCGAGTGCTAAGCCTGCTCTTCGATGGTTACCTTGTGAATCGTCACTGGTTCGAGGGGAACATCCTGATGCATCCCCTGGTTGCCGGTTCGAACCTGGCGAATAGCATCAACGGTCTCCATCCCTTCGATCACCTTTGCGAACACCGCATAGCCGTACCCCTGGGGGGTCGGCGCGCTGAAGTCGAGAAAACTGTTGTTGCTGACGTTGATAAAAAACTGGCTGGTGGCGCTATCGACCACCTGGGTGCGGGCCATGGCCACACTGCCAAGTTCATTCTTCAAACCGTTGTCGGCTTCGTTCTTGACCGGAGAGCGGGTCGGTTTCTGCTTGAGGTCTGCGGTCAGACCTCCCCCCTGGATCATGAAGCCATCAATCACCCGGTGAAAGACCGTCCCTTCGTAATGACCGCTACGGACGTAATTGACAAAATTCTCCACGGTGAGCGGCGCCTTTTCGGCATTCAGTTCGAGGACGACCTCCCCTTTGCTGGTTTCGATACGGGCAATCGGATTGAGCTGAGTCGACATGATGAACTCCTCTGGGAAGAAATTGAAACGGACAAGAGACTTGCGGGCACTTCAATCGGTGGCGTTCTTTGGAGCCCGTCTGGCCGTTTTTTTGCCATGGACCGGCTCACCATCTGCGATCCAGGCCAGCAGCAGGGTGTAACTGACTGCCAGCAGCACCGGTCCGATAAACAGTCCGATCAGGCCGAAAGCGATCAGGCCGCCGATTACGCCGGCGAAGATCAGCAGCAGCGGCAGGTTGGCTCCCTTGCGAATCAGCACTGGCCGCAGCACATTATCGAGCCCCAGCACCACCAGCGACCAGACCAGCATGGCAATGGCCCAACCAGTCTTCCCCTGCCAGAACAACCAACCGATCACCGGAACCAAAACCGGGCTACCACCGATCTGGGCGATGGTCAGCATGAAAATCAGGGCCGTGAGAAGCGACGCATAGGGGATACCGACCACAGCCAGACCGATGCCGGCCAGAATCGACTGCACCAGGGCGGTCACCACCACTCCGAGAGCAACAGCGCGGACGGCCAGCCCAGCCAGCACCGCGGCGTGCTCTCCTCGCTCGCCGGCCACCCGGTGGGCGAATCGGCGCACGGTTGAAGCCGCCTGCTCACCATTGAGATAGAGGATCGCACAGAGCAGCAGGGTCAGCAGAAAGTGGACCAGCATCATACCGAAGCTGCCGGCCTGGGCGACCAGCCAACTCCCCAACTTTTTGGCATGAGGGGCAACGCGTTTGGCTAGAGCCTCGGGGCCGGCATCGACCGTCGCCTGCCAGCCATCAGTCAGCATCGGCCCGACAACCGGCAGCCCTTCCAGCCATTGCGGGGGAGCGGGAATCGAGATACTTTTTACCTGCTTGCCAAGAGCAGCGATCTGCGGGGCATTCTCGACAATGGTGCCGACCGCCAAACCAAAAGGGAGAACGAACAGCAAGAGGAGCAGGCCGATCATGATGGCCACCGCCGGCTTGCGTCTATTGCCGAGACGGAGTTGAACGCGGGCCATCAGCGGCCAGGTGGCAATCACAATGGTGGTCGCCCAGATCAACGCCGGCAAGAACGGACGCAGGACCCACAGACAGGTGATCGCCATGACGCAGACCAGGATGATCGCCAGGGTGTTGCGCATCAGTTCAGGACGGTTGGCGCTACTCATTGGCTCCACTTTGCTGTCTGGCACAGTCAACGTTTGGTCAGAGGCATCGGCTGACAGACCGATGAGGCAAGGTCGGCTTCAGCGCCGCATTTGACACAGCGAACCGTCGGCTGGACCGACAGCCGGTCAATCTCCTCCATCTCCCCCCTCTGTAGAAGCTTGCAGAAATGGACCGTGTGCCGTTGCGCGTTCTGACAACCCTCGTTCACCGCTCGATACCTCCGTCGATTTCGATAGCTTCTTTGTATAGCATCATTTCCGCGAAAAGTCGCAAGATTCACCTGGCGCACAAAACCTTGCTGGTCCTGCTCGTGGCTCTCGCAGGAGGACCTTGTGACCGCCCCTGATATCGAATTGCGATCACCGAGAGTGACTCAATTTACACCGGCTTTTGGCTTTTCTGAACCTGAATGTATTCATCGATGTTGATTCTAAGCATTCGTGCAAACTCGTCTGAGAATACCTTCAACTGATCTTCTCTCTCTTGCTCTAAATCACCCGCCTGGATTGAGGCCTCAAAAGCGCTATACCGAGCCGCCGCATATCTCAGAGCGGTTCCGACAGTGCCTGAATTGTCCTCCAAGGTCAGCTCGTTGGCGAGGGAAATGAATTTGTCGGCTTTTTCAAAAATCAGGTTTCTGGTTTGATCTTGATCCATCAAATTTCTCCTTGTGATTTGTAAAGGGTATGGAGGGGGTGTCGACCGGCCGCAAAGCGAAACCCAGCACACACTCCTCACAACTCGCTGAGAATAAACGTCGAACTGATCTCACACAACCATTTTTCAACGAAAATTTGCAATCAAACCCAGCCCTGTGGTAGGTTTTTCGGGTCGAGGTAGCGTTCTCTCTGAACGTTTCAACCATAGACCCGCACACGAGGTGGACTGTTTTTGCCCC
>PKTY01000131.1 GCA_002869725.1 Desulfuromonas sp.
ACAGCAGACCCGTTGAGCGAGCACTCTCCATCAGCGTGTGGGCCTCATCGACCGACAGTGTCTTCGGCAGGTAACGGTTCAGTTTGGGGGTTGACAATTCCTCGGCCGGACTCGATTTCAGGAAATTCTCCCGAACCAGGAAACGGAAGAACATCCGCAGGGAGGAGAGCTTGCGGGCAATCGAAGAGCGTTGATTGCGCTTGAGCAGGTCTGCCAGAAAGTGCCGCAGCAGCAAAGCATCCACTTTGCGCAAGTCAGCAGCTACGGTCAGCCCCTGCCGCTCACAAAAGACACAGAATTCAGTGAGGTCACGCCGGTAGGCGGAACAGGTGTGTGGTGAGAGGTTCCGTTCAACCTCAAGATATTTTCCAAACCGATCAATCCAGGATTGCATGAAGGCAGTTTAGCACAACTCTCAACGTATCCAAACTAAAGGCAAAAGCACTAACGCTGGGGTGCTATGATGCTGAGTGACAACCAACCAGAAAATTAGCTTGAATTTTCAGAATTGAAATACAGACATTGATTTTCTCTGCGCCTCAGCGCCTCAGCGTTAAACCATAGAACGACGCCATATTGACGCTCCCCACCTTGCATGCCATAATCTGCCCATGTCTTATACCCTTGCCATCTTCTGTTTCCTGCTGGAATTAACTGTCGGACTGGTTTGCCTGACCGTCCTGCTCAGCTTCACCATGGCCTGGTACGAACGCGCCAACTCCGATCCGGAGGTGATCACCCGGCGCTTTACCTCGCGTGGAATTTTTCTGTCAATCTGGCTGATGCTGCAGGAAAGTTGCAGCCTGCTGACGACCCTGCTCCTGAGGCCTTTGGGCTGGGGCAATCCCAAAACCACCTTCCTGGAGGCGAGTGAGCAGCCGCCAATCATCCTGTTGCACGGCTTGTTTCAAAACCGCTCCTGCCTCTACTGGTTGCAGTACCGCTTAAAGGGTGCCGGGTTTAAAAATGTCATGGCAATTAACACCCCCCCCTGGCGCGACATGGAGACTTTGACCGAAATCCTGATCCGCAAGATCGACGAAGTCCGGGTTGCCCACAAGGTCGATAAAGTCTGCCTGGTTGGACATTCAATGGGTGGGATGATTGCCCGCAACTATGTTCAATTACGCGGCGGTGCCCCCCGCGTCGCATGCTGCATCACGCTCGGCTCACCTCACAGCGGATCGAAACTTGCGCCTTTTGCCCTCTCACAACTCGGCAAGTCACTGTTGCCAGGCACAGCCTTTTTGCAGCAGATCAACGCCGCCCCCAAGCCTGCTGAAGGGCGAATGGTCTCCATCTATACCCGCCACGACAATATTGTCTTACCCGCCACAAATGCCCGCCTGGCGGTGGCAGACGAGAATATTGAACTGGACGGAATGGGGCACAACTCTCTGCTGTTCCATCCGAAAGCCATTCAGGCCATCATTGATCAACTGACAGGCACCCTTCATGCGGACACTCAAACTGACGTCACGCCGGACCAATGAACTGATCGAGATCACCGATTCTGTCCGTGATGTCGTTTCCCATAGCGGCATTCGGGACGGTCAGGTTCTGGTTTATACCCCGCACACAACGGCAGCCATCACGATTAACGAAAACGCCGACCCGGATGTGGTCACAGACCTGATTGCGGGACTGGACCGGATAGCCCCCCTGCAGAACAACTACCGGCATTTGGAAGGCAACAGCGCCGCCCACATCAAGAGCAGCCTGGTCGGAGCCAGCGAGACCGTGATCCTTTCAAATGGCGCCTTGCAACTCGGCACCTGGCAGGGCCTCTATTTTTGCGAGTTTGATGGGCCACGCACGCGCCAGGTTCACATTCAGGTTCTCGGCGCATGAGCCTGCCAGTCTCTATCCAGGCTCTCCCTGATTATCAACCGGACCGGGTCGAAGCGGCGCTACAGGCCCTGCTCGCTCCATTGGGAGGCATGCAGGCGTTTATCAAGCCGGGACAGAGAGTCCTGCTCAAGCCGAACCTGCTGGCCGGCAAGCCCCCGGACAAAGCGGTGACAACCCACCCGGAAATCGTCCGCCAGACCATTCTGATGGCTCAGGCCTGCGGCGGCATCGTCAGCGTCGGCGATTCCCCCGGCATTGGCAAAGCAGAAACGGTCGCGCGCAAATCGGGGATTCTGTCTGTAATCGAAGAAACAGGTGCTCGGTTTGCGCCCTTCGATGAATCAACCACCATTCACCCGCACGGCACAACCTTTCACTCACTGGAAGTCGCATCAGCTATCCTCGAAGCCGACGTAATCATCAACCTGCCGAAGCTGAAAACGCACCAGATGATGGGCTTGACGGCTGCCGTTAAAAACATGTTCGGGGTTGTGGTCGGCATGCGCAAGGTTCGGCTGCACCTGCAGGCTGGAACCGACAAGGCGTTTTTTGCCCTGATGCTGCTCGAATTGGCGGAACAGGTGCAACCGGCTCTGTCAATTGTCGATGCAGTGGTGGCAATGGAGGGGGAAGGCCCAGGCAGCGGCGACCCGGTACAGGTCGGCGCCTTGCTGGCGGGACCGCACCCGCTGGCAGTTGATACCTCTGCGGCGGACCTGCTCGGGTTACCTGCAGACCTTAACTTGGTTCAGAAAATTGCCCGTGAGAAAGGACGTGTCGGGGCCGAGCTGGCAGATGTCGACCTGCGGGGAGACACTTTGGAGAACCTGCGACCGGC
>PKTY01000033.1 GCA_002869725.1 Desulfuromonas sp.
ATGGCGGAGGGGGTGGGATTCGAACCCACGGTACCTTGCGGTACAACAGATTTCGAGTCTGTCACCTTCGACCTCTCGGACACCCCTCCGTGGGTATCGTACGAAATCAGGACACCTCTTATAATACCTTTTTCATTTTTTTTCCAGCTCTAAGTTCCTTAAAAAATCCGCTGAGAAGGTTGCTGCACTCTGTTGCCAGCATCCCTTCCGTGACATTAACCTTGTGGTTGAAACGCTCATCCTCAGAAAAATCGTAGATTGAACCCGCAGCACCAGCTCGGGGATCACGGCAGGCGAAGAGGAGAGAGGGGATGCGTGCAAGAATGATCGCACCCATGCACATGGTACATGGCTCGAGGGTTACATAGAGAGAGGTTTCAAGTAGACGCCAATGACCAATGCTTTCTGCTGCCTGACGAATTGCGATCATTTCGGCATGTGCAGTGGGGTCATTGCTGGTCTCACGCAGGTTGTGTCCCCGGCCGATGATATCCTTGCCCAAAACGATCACTGCACCAATCGGCACCTCTCCTTTCTCAGCCGCTACCCTCGCTTCGGCCAAGGCCTCGCTCATATATTCAAGGTCTTTTTGGGAGTGCATTAAAGTTCACACGTTCGATATCTTGTAATCATGAAAAATCAATCAACGAAGTGTTCTCGGCAAAATGCCAAAAAAGTCATCGGCAACGTTCTTCACGTTCCCAGCGCAAAGTACGATCAAGTTCGGTTTTCAGGTTGTAGCAACTCGCGCAAAGCAGGGCCAGATTGTCTGCGGAGTTGTCTCCTCCGTTGGCGATTGCCTGGATGTGGTCAATTTTTAACTGCTCTCGGCTTGAGCAGACCAGGCACCGGTACCGGTCACGCCGTTTGACATCAATGAGTTTGCGTGGTGGAACATTCTCTGTATGAATGTAGAGGTGGCACTGATCGTTGGCATTGACACTGTTCCCAGCTGAAAAATAAATATTCAGCCTTTCGTTGACAGAAGCTCCAGACAAATCGTTCAAAGCGCTGACTGCACGCTGGTATGCTCCTGGCCTTTCTGATCTGTCGCTGAAATAGTTCCGGTGGCTTGTTTCGTCTGAGGACTTGTAGTTTGATGCACGTATTTCTTCACAAGGGGAATCACTCAGGATGAAAGCACCATCGTGGTCGATGCATTTATACTGACCCTGACTGGTGGCCAGGTTGGGAATGGTCCCGTGCTCTGCTGCTAGGCTTGTCGACGCAGCAACGAAACATATTAAGGCCTCTAGAATAAACCATCTGCCAATAACACGATTCATGTCGAGCCTCCTGACAGGGATAGTTGATCATATCCGAGTCAGCAATCCTTCGGCAAGGCATTGTCATAACAAGATCGCTCAGTCAGCCAGCAACGAATTTCCCTGGTGAATTCCCCGATGGGGAAAATGAGTTTGATTTTTGCCTAAATTTACGCTAGAAACACAGAGCTTTTCGAGCTTGGGAGTTCTTCCCGGTGTCCACAGGCCTAATCTTTGGCCCTTTGTGGGGAGTGTTCGTTACTTGAGACTTGAAAATGCACGCAGACGTAAGGTACTCTTACGCTCTGCATTCCTGTGAGTAAGAAGTTGGAGAGGTGGCCGAGCGGCTGAAGGCGGCACCCTGCTAAGGTGTTGTACGGGCAACTGTACCGGGGGTTCGAATCCCCCCCTCTCCGCCAGTTTGATCTGAAAATGCTTGACTTGCGATTATTTTTGAGTCATAAATCGCACCCTTTGCGCCGCTAGCTCAGCTGGATAGAGCGTCTGACTACGGATCAGAAGGTCGGGAGTTCGAATCTTCCGCGGCGCGCCATTTAAATCAACCACTTACGGCATTACGCTGTGAGTGGTTTTTTGTTTTTGTGCCTTTGGGTAACAAGAAAGGTAACAATTTTTTTGCGGCATGCCCCCAAAGTTTTCACACGACCTAGTCTTGCTGGCTTGACTCTCATCCGTCAGCACAATAGATAGCAGCGACATGCCAAACAATTACGTTCTGGGTACGGAGAATTTATATTTCTACCGTTTCTTTATTGCTCAAATGCACTGCGGTAGTTTTTAATAGGTTCTTTACTTATCTGTTATCTTTGTGCTAGTGACGTTCTATTTTTCAAAAAATAAATTCACAATTCGTAAAACTTATCTAGGTTTTATGGTCAAAACATAAAGTGTTAATCATTAGTCGGTAATTGAAAAGTTGATGGATTTAAATATCTTTGATCCGCTACTAAAGGCAATTGTTGTGAAGGAGGATTCTCGCCATGTCTCTGGATAATCTGACATTTCTTCCTAAAACTCTCCAAGATGTATCGAGTGATCTTGAGTCTGTCAGAAACAAGATTAAGTTCATTGTTGAGGCGGCTTATGGTTCCTCTGTCAAGCAACCGCTTAGCCTTGAAGCGACCATAGGTTTTGGAATAATTCTTGTCCAAATTGACAAGGAGCTTGAGGAGGTACAGAAAAAGCTAGGTGTCCGAAAATCGTCTCGCGGCGACCCAAGGCAACTGTAATGGCGAAATTGAAGCACCAGTTAACATGAGGGGGGTACTGACATTTTCAGCGGCCCCCAGGTATTTGTATAGCCTTCCTCCCTAGCCGCGACACAATTTTTGAAACGCCTTACCTGGTGAATAGGATCGAACAGAGAAGTGACGATTAGCTTACAGAAAAAAANAAAAAAAGACCGTTTAGTTAACAGAAGGTCAACAAAACAGAACGCTATACATGATAGAAATAGTCTTATTTGTTAGTTATTTAAGCATAAAAATAGCGAACAAATACTCAACGCTTTTTCCTGAAAAATTTTAGGAAAAGGTTACCGCAGGGAGGAGAAAAATTGTCCTCCCCCTGACAGACAATGCCTGATTTATCTCTATGTCACAACGGTTCTAAATCTCTTTAGACAATCCAAGAAAGGATTGCAACAGGGCTTACAGTAAAGTCCCAGTCTAGTGAGTAGGCCGAGGCTTTGCTGTTATTGAAATCGTGATATCTAATAAGCAATCTTTGTAGTGGATATTGGTAGCCTTATTCCTATGAATCAGAGTAGCTATAGGCAGGGGACAATATTCGCCGTCTTAGAGTTCAGATCAAAGACAACTTTTACTTGCTTTTTTTTAAGTTGCTTGATGACCTGAGCAATCTTATCTTCTAGAGCGCCACCGGGCTCACCCCAATCCGCACCATCTCTGGTCACAAATTCCTGGATCATATTCCGCAGCGTCTCAGGGTTAATCTGATCGTAAGGAACATCTACCCCTTTTTCGTGACGGTCGATTATTTTTTCCTGAGGGCTGGGTTTCATTCCGATAGCCTAACATCCTCTATCGAGGGACGACTATCAATTACTCACTTCTTAAATACCTCTATCAACAAGAAGCCTGTTTTCGTCTCAGAAGTCGTGCATTGCAGTAACCGAAAGTTTCCTGGCAGCCTATATTTTCTGAATATCTTATTGATTACCAAAATCAGCACGATTCCTACCACAATGCCCATAACTGTCCACATTACAATTCCGATATCCACCCTCAAGCTCCTTTCGTTAGAAATATTATCTAAAGGGGGGCATCACTGGCTATCTCTTCTCAGTTTCCGCGCTCGAATGAAGCCGCGGTCCTTCCCCATAAATGGGTTTTTGTCCTAAAAGGTCTGCCCCCTGCTCCAGAATATAATCATCTGTGGTGCCGTCTGGTGATCCTCATAAATGAGGTCTTGTGTGCAGACCAGAGTCCACCCATCTCCAGCCATTTGATCTAGATGGCTTTGCAAGTCAAATTCCCGTAGGTCATTGACCGGATAATGCTTTGTTGTGAACGTATATTCTTTAGGCATGAAAATTCTCCCTTCGCTGGCCATTGTCCCTGAGCACCTTTATGTGTCTGAGAGAGCAACTATGCGGACATCAACAGTCAACTTTGGGGAGGATCCCGTCGGGCCTATAAAACTACCGGAAACCGGTGGGATAGCCTCGGGATGTCGGGATACTGCAACTGGAATATGCCGACGCCCCGCAATATCGCCGTGGGTCGGATCAAAACCTTTCCAACCAGCCCCCGGGAGATAGACCTCCGCCCAGGCATGGGTCGTCGCAGACCAATGCTCTGTCTCGGGAGCATGGGTGTAGCCGCTGACAAAACGGCTTGCCAGCCCCAGGTAGCGACAGGTCTCGACGAACAAGGTGGCAAAGTCGCGGCAGGAACCCTGTCCCCAGGCCAGCGTCTGCCCCGGAGTCTGCACACCAGGTTCTTCGCGGGCGAAATAAGTAAAACGTCCGGCGATGACTTTGTTGATCTTGTCAAGCAGCGCATACGTCTGCATGACGGGCTGCCTCAGGCCCAGCATTTCAAGCCAGTTACAGATAGCGTCCTCGTCACCGGGGTAGACCGGTTGCAAAAAGGGGGTCAGGTCCACTCTGTCCATCGGCACATAGTGAAAGGGGTAGTGAACGGCGTAGTCTTCAAAGAGGAAATCAAAAGGGTTTTCTACGTAATGCTGAATGACCACTTCACTGGTAATGGATAGGGTCTGGGCCGGTTCCTGGAAATCGACAACCGCCGCAGCATTGTCCTGCGCATCACGGTGCCACTTCACCCTGTGTCCGGCAGGAGAGATCGTTAGCGACGACGATTCGATGTGGACCTCTGGACCCTCCCGGGGGCGAAGCAGGAGGCGATGTGGAAGCAGGGTGACGGTGCTGAAAAACTGGTACTCCGTCAGATGGGTTATTTTCAAACGGCGCATGTCAGCGCGGTTCCCGTGCTTGAACCGTGACTTTGCTGTTTGCAGGTGAAAACTTGAAAGCATTACTAAGCAGGTTCATCAGTACCCTCTCAAGGTGCTCTGGGTTTGCCGAAACGGGAGGAAGGTTCTCGGGGGTTTTGAATGTCAGTCACTCCATGGTTATGGTCTTTTGACAGGCTTCATGCAGCACGCACCCTATGAAGGTTTTCAGGAGAATAGGTTCTTTGTGAACCTTGACAATAGCCCCCTCAAGACGTGCGGTATCCACCAATGCTTCAATCATCGCCCCCCTTTTTTCGCT
>PKTY01000014.1 GCA_002869725.1 Desulfuromonas sp.
AAACCGGCTGCACCGGCGACGGTTATGCTTGGGCGCAAGAGACTGGGCACAAGGTGATCAAGCCGGAGCCGGGGCTGGTGCCTGTCAAGCTCCGCGAGCCCTGGACTGGCGAAGTCAGTCGCTTCAACCTGAAAAACGTCAAAATTGCTGTTTGTCTCGACGGCAAAAAGATCGATGAGCGTTTCGGTGAGGCCTTCTTTACCCGCCAGGGTATCGGTGGCCCGATCATTCTCGATATGAGCAGCAAAATCCGCGCGGCGTTGACAAAGGGCAAGGTCACACTGCTGATCGATTACAAGCCTGCCGTGAGCAGAGAACTGTTCGACAAGCGGCTGCAGAGGGAATTTGCCGAACACACCAACCAGGAGTTTTCCCGCTCTCTCGCAGCTCTTCTCCCCCGCGATATGATCACGATTTTTCTCCGCCTGGTCGGAATCGATCCGAACAAGAAGTGCCACTCGGTCACCAGAGTCGAGCGACAGCGGTTGTTGACATTGTTCAAAGAGATGGAGCTCGTGGTGACGGACTGTGAAGGTTTCTCCCGGGCGATCATCACTGCCGGGGGCGTTTCGCTCAAGGATGTCGACCTGCGCACCATGCGCTCGAAAAAGGTTGCAAACCTCTTTTTTGCCGGCGAGATGCTTGACCTCGACGGACCGACCGGTGGCTACAACCTGCAGGTCTGCTGGTCGACGGGTTATTTAGCCGGTGTGAATGCCGGGAGAGACGGGACATGTGTTACTTCATAGTTGAAGCCAGTCAACACATCGCCAAAGATTTTGAGCATGAAAAGAGGTGGATCCAGAACAATGGTCACTTTTCATGATGCCAAATAAACTTCGTCGCTGATAATTTTTTTAATGTCCCACTTTGCAGCAAAGCCTTTGGCAGTAAACGCACCTACCCCAAAAAGCCCTGAGAATAGTAGCCCGACTTCATGAGATGGCAGCTCACTGAAAGCGGTTACTCTCAGCAATCTACCTTTCGGAACAATGTAGCTTTTGTCATGGCTATGAATATCTCTGGTCGCGATAAGTTGTGCCCCTGAACGAATTTCCATTTCAAAAAGGAATGTATTGCATGCACTGCAGCAGTGCTCTGCGATAAGGGCATCTCCCTCATGGCTGAGAGCCTTGGTTATTACCGGAACGCTATTTTTGCATAACGTACAATTCATGGGGCACCTATTGATCTGGAATTCTAGCTGCTCAGTATATCAGGTGCTTCTCACAAATTTCTTACATCGCCAGCGATTAAATGATCTGTACCAAAAATATCACTCAGGGGTTCCAGATGATCACCACTCTGCTGAGCAGACTGTGACGTGATCTACCTGACCAGGGGAAATCACGAAGACGAACCTGGATCTGATCGACATCGAAAGGCATTTATTCTGCAAAACCCAAATCGCACACAACAAAAGCGCCGCTCAAGAATGCAGCGGCGCTTTTGTTGGTTCCAATTTTTGGAATCGTCTTGAGACTTTGTCTCTGTTAATCGAGCAGAGCCAATTGTTTGGCGGCCACTTCGGCAGTCAGTGGCAGATAGCCATCCTTGACCACGATCTCCTGCCCTTCTCTGGAGAGCACAAATTTGAGGAACTCCTTGATCAGTTTCGGCAGCGGCTTGTTCGGCTCCTTGGCAACGTAGACGTAGAGCAGGCGGCCGAAGGGATATTTACCGGTCAGTACGTTCTCATAGTTCGGCTCATAAGCTTGTCCGCCCTTCTTCGACAGGGCAATCGCTTTGACACCCGAGGTCTTGTAGCCGATTCCCGAATAGCCGATACCACTGAGATCCTCGGTTACGCCGAGAACCACCGAAGCTGAACCGGGCTGCTCCTTGACGGTATCCTTGAAGTCCCCTTTGAACAGAGCCTTGCTTTTGAAGTAGCCGTAGGTCCCGGAGGCGCTGTTGCGTCCATAGAGGCTGATCGGCTTATTGGCCCAGCTTCCCTTGAGGCCAATCTGTCCCCAGGTAGCGATGTCGGACGCGGCACCGCCTTTTCGGGTCTTGGAGAAGATGGCATCAACTTCGCTGAGGTCGAGCTGGTCAACAGGGTTGTCCTTGTTAACATAGACCGCCAATGAGTCGAGGGCCACACCGATCATGGTCGGCTTGTAGCCGAATTTAGCCTCGAACGCTTCGATCTCTTTATCCTTCATCTTACGCGACATCGGGCCAAGCTGGGAGGTCCCCTCGATCAGCGCCGGCGGGGCAGTGCTCGACCCCTTCCCTTCGATCTGAATGTTGACGTTCGGGTAGTCCTTGCGGAACGACTCGGCCCAGAAGGTCATCAGGTTGTTGAGGGTATCGGAACCGACACTGTTGAGGTTGCCAGCTACCCCCTGAACTTTGACATAGTCATTGAGGTTGGCATCGACTTTGACCGGTTCGGCCTGACTGGCTGTGGCCACCAGCCCCAGAGCCAAAGCACTCAGCCCGACAGAAGTGATCTTCTTTTTCCAGCTGTTTTTCATCTGTATTTCTCCTTTGATTGGTTTGTGGCTTTGTGCCTTCAAGATATTCGGGACCGTCCCGAGAAAATGGCTGCTATCATCAGCGGGAATTTTGCATAAGAACTGTTAGCCTTTTGTTAGCAGAGAGTCAGAAGTTGATTAACGCGCATTTTGATCATTGAACTCCTTGAAGCGATG
>PKTY01000015.1 GCA_002869725.1 Desulfuromonas sp.
AAACGTTTCCTGGGCGATAGCAAGAACTTCAATCCGCTTGAATACCGTGTCGGCAGTTTTGCCTTTTCCCTGAACGGAAAGAATGTCGACAAAGGTGTTGGGCAGGATAAAGCCGCCAACACCGACAACCTCATCGACCCTGATCGTCATCGCTCTCTTGCCAGGCCTTATGCTCGCCACCAATCCGACGCCCGAGCCTGGTGCTGCCAGCTGCCTATCAACCAAAGGGGTCCCGGCAATCACCTTGGTAGAAGCGACCCGACCGACAATTGAGTCCAGGGACGTGAAAGCCCCTTTAGGAATGTTGGCTTTTGGCCAGTCGACCAACGAAAGGTTCTTATCTGAGAGCTGTGTCCCCATATCCAGATCCTGACCGGCGATCACAACTTTGGCCATGGGGGCTTGTTCTTTGATGACAACTTTCTGTTCCGTGACCTGGGTGCTCATCCACTGGTTGGCCAGGAATACGGCCGCAATCCCGAAAATGATGGCCACGGCAAGAGCGATCAACGTGCCGTATTTTTTCATTGCTCTCCTCCCTTATTAAACGACCAGGTTGATTTTATGAAACTGTATCATGTTAGTCGTAAAATTCTTTGGTCAAGGGTCATATTCTTCTGGATCTTCAAGGAGCACAGAGGTTTGAGAGACGATCGTGTCGGGGTAGTCGAAACTTCCGCTGCGAATAATTCCAAGTAGAGCAGGGGTCATACTTGTAAAGAGCCGATCAACTGTTACGGTGACAGTCAACATGGGGTCTGCTCCAGGTGTTTCGGAGAGGCCAAGGTCACTGACTTCAACCGTGGTGTTATCCTTGACGGCGCTTTCGTCATAGAAGGTTTCCAAATAATCTGCAACGTAACCCTTTACGACATGAAGGCGATCTGCTTCCGCTGGGCAGGTTGATACTTCTTCGCTGTAGATGGAAAAAATATCGCCATCATGGCAGAGGTACCGGTTAGCTCTTGCCCCCACACGTGCACCCTCCCTTGCAGCGTTGGCGACATAATGCTCTTGAAGAAAAATAAGTGAATATTCGATAATCCCAAAAATAAAAATGAAGAGTAGGGCAGCTATTACAGAAAACTCTATAACTGTTGTACCGCTCTCCTTGTTATTGATTTTATGGATGAGCCGTTTTATATGTAAAACTTCTATTGTGGTTTTTTTAGTTTTCGATTGCATAGCTTGCTTTTTCAGTTATTGAACGCAAACGATCTGAATTAAATGATCCAGAATCGGTATCAATAAAAGGTAGATTCTTCATTAACGGCCATAAAATAGGCTCCCAGACTTTCCATGTCTGGACAGTAAGGGTGATGTCGGACATATCATAACTGACAGATCCAGTGTTGTGTTTTGACTCAGAATACTGGATTACATAGAAGTTACTTCCTTCATCCTCAACCTTGTCAATAAAAAGAGAGTTGTCTTTTAAAGCACCCTCAATGACTTTTTCTGCAACGGATTGGCGGGTGGCTATGTCGCCAGAGGTCTTGGCCGCGACTCTTGCCCCTTCACGAGCAGCATTGGCGATTGTATATGAACTGAACCACAAAAAACCGAACTCGAAAATTCCAAACAGAAAAAGAACCAGCAACCCCGATAAGACGGCGAATTCGACGACCGCCACTCCTTTCTGGGATCGGTCTCTTCTCATATCACTTCCCCCCACACTAAAAAGGCGTAGTAGCCGAAAGCAATTGCCGTGGCATAGGGAAAGCGCAGGGACGTTTTTTCGGATTTATGGGACAGTCTGATTGCCGCCGGGTCTCTGGTCAGTACGGAGGCTTGTACTGAAACCCATGCCTGCTTTAGTTTCGATTTGACGTCTGAGTAAAACAGGTAATGGAGGATTGCCAGGCCGCCCCCGAAAAATCCCATATAGACAAAAATGTGAAGCAAGTCAGTTGGCCCGACCAGAGCTCCGACTGCACCAAGGGCTTTGACGTCGCCAGCACCCACTCCACCCATCAGGTAGAAAAGCAGCAACAAACCGATTCCCAGAACAAGCCCTGTCACACTAGTAAAGACACCGCTGAGTCCGTTCTGCCAGCCATTGAAGCAAACGCCGGCCAAGATCAGGCCGGCGTTTAGAATATTCGGGATTTTGTTTTTCAGTGTATCTGTAGCACAGACCAAGGTGAAGTAGATGGAGGCAACTACGACATCAATTTCGCCACGGAACTGTATCAAGAAGTAGTTCGAAGCGACGATCGCGGCGGCTCCAGTAAAAAAACCAGGAGCAGAGGTGTATTTACCCACACTGAGTGCCACATACTTACCCTAAACTTAGATTAACTCAAAAATTCCAGGAAGTTGTCGGATTAACAGCCCACATCAATTGTTTGCAGATTGAAGTGCATTACCGACTTTTTCAAAGCCCTTATTGGCCTCTCTCCCTAAAACCCCTATGGCTATGAGGCATACCACGATAATCAGAACAATCATCACAGCATACTCTACGGCCGTTGCTCCTTCTTCGTCGTGCAAAAAGCTCATGATTAAGTCTTTCATGGGTTTGCTCCTCCTTGCTGACCATTTATGTGTTGTATTACGCTTACGTCTAAGTCTAGCCTGCTATCATCTCCTTTCAATCTGGCCAGCTCTTAATTGTTTGGAGATCGCAGAGCGTTCCCAGCCTTCTCAAAGCTCTT
>PKTY01000153.1 GCA_002869725.1 Desulfuromonas sp.
AGACTTACACCCAAACAGTTCGGCGCCGTTCTGCTGCTCGGCATGACCGGCGTTCTCGGTTACAACGTGGCATTTTTTTTCGGACTGCAGACCGTCGAGGCTAGCCGGGCCGGGCTGATCATCGCCCTCAACCCGGTCGGCATAACCTTGCTCTCGGCCCTGATCGGCGGCGAACCTTTGACACCGACACGCAGCCTGGGAGTACTCATCTCCATGATTGGGGCGATGCTGGTCATCAGCCGCGGCGATATCGCCCTACTGACAACCGGCATCGGTTCCGGGGAACTGGCACTGTTCGGCTGCGTGCTCTGCTGGTCGCTCTATTCGGTCATCGGCCGCCGAGCCATGCTTGACCTGACACCACTGACTGCCGTCACCTATTCGGCAACAGCAGGAACCCTGCTGCTGCTCCCTCTGGCCCTTTCCCACAACCTGCTTCAGGACCTCGGCAGTTACAATCCGGCTGCCTTTGCCAGTGTCTTCTACCTGGCAATCTTCGGCACAGTCCTGGGTTTCCTCTGGTACTACCAGGCGATCCGTACCATCGGCACGGTCCGCTCCGGGGTGTTCATCAACTTCGTCCCGCTGTTTGCCGTTCTATTCGGAGTGATTCTGCTCGGAGAGAACCTGAGTTCCTCCCTTATACAGGGAGCTATTCTGGTCACGACAGGAGTCTGGTTTACGAATCACGGAACCTGGTCGAAGCAACAATAGACGGAGACTGAATAGTACTCCTCCCCCCCAGCGGGGGGGGGGGAGGTTGGGAGAGGGGAGATACTGGACTAACAGTCAGCTAAGATCGAACCTGTCGAGATTCATGACCTTGTGCCAGGCGTCGACAAAATCGCCAACAAACTTCTCTTTGGAATCCGCACAGCCATAAACTTCGGCCAGCGCCCTCAACTGGGAATTGGCACCGAAGATCAGGTCGACACGGCTGCCGGTCCACTTGAGTTCTCCCGTTTTCCGGTCACGACCCTCAAAGATGTTGTTATCAGCGGTCGCCTGCCACTCCGTTCCCATATCGAGGAGATTAACAAAGTAGTCGTTACTGAGCACCTCCGGCCGCCTGGTGAAGAGACCATGCTCAGTCTGGCCGACATTGGTATTGAGAACCCGCATCCCGCCGACCAGCACCGTCATTTCAGGGGCCGTAAGTTTGAGCAGCTGTGCCCGGTCGATCAGCAACTCCTCGGCAGTGACTGAGAATTTTTTCTTGAGGTAGTTGCGGAAGCCGTCCGCTACCGGCTCAAGGACTGCGAAGGAGTCAATATCGGTCTGCTCTTGCGAGGCATCGGTGCGCCCCGCAGAGAAGGGGACGGTTACCTCGACACCGGCGTTGTGCGCCGCCCGTTCGACAGCAGCACAGCCTCCGAGGACAATCAGGTCGGCAAGGGAGACCTTTTTGCCAGAGGGTTGAGCGTTATTGAACTCCTGCTGGATTGCTTCGAGCTCCTGCAGTACGCTGGCGACCCCGGTCTGCCGGTTGATCTCCCAATCCTTCTGCGGGGCAAGCCGGATGCGTGCCCCGTTGGCACCACCGCGCATATCGGAACCACGGAAAGTCGAGGCCGACGACCAGGCAGTCGTCACCAGTTGCGAGATCGAAAGGCCCGAAGCAAGGATCTTCTTTTTGAGAGTGGCAATGTCCTGCGCGTCGACCAGCGGATGGTCGACTGCAGGGATCGGGTCCTGCCAGATCAACTCTTCTTCCGGCACTTCGGGGCCAAGGTAGCGGGCGCGCGGGCCCATGTCGCGATGGGTCAGTTTGAACCAGGCGCGGGCAAAGGCATCGGCGAACTCCTCGGGGTTGGCCAGATAGCGTCGAGCAATCGGCTCATAGACCGGGTCGAAGCGCAACGAAAGATCTGCTGTCGTCATCATCGGGCGGAGTTTCTTGGTCGGATCGTGCGCATCGACCACCATGTCTTCTTCATCGACATCCTTAGCCAGCCACTGGTGTGCGCAGGCCGGGCTCTTGACCAGTTCCCACTCGTACTTAAACAGCACCTTGAGGTAGCCCATGTCAAACTGGGTCGGGTTCGGTTTCCAGGCGCCCTCGATGCCACTGCTGATGGTATCACCCCCCATTCCACTGCCAAAGCTGCTCTTCCAACCGAGCCCCTGCTGCTCGACCGGAGCGGCTTCCGGGTCTGGGCCAACCTGGGCAGCATCACCGGCTCCGTGACATTTACCGAAGGTATGTCCACCGGCAACCAGAGCGACTGTCTCCTCGTCGTTCATCGCCATGCGAGCGAAGGTCTCGCGTACGTCAATACCCGAGGCGACGGGGTCCGGTTCGCCATTCGGGCCTTCCGGGTTGACATAGATCAGCCCCATTTGTACAGCGGCCAGCGGATTGTCGAGCTGTCGGTCACCGCTGTAGCGATTGTCACCGAGCCACTGGTCCTCCGAGCCCCAGTAGATATCCTCTTCCGGCTCCCAAATGTCGGCACGACCACCTGCAAAACCGAAAGTCCTGAAACCCATCGATTCCAAGGCGCAGTTGCCGGCCATGATCATCAGATCAGCCCAAGAGAGTTTGCGGCCGTACTTCTGCTTGATCGGCCAGAGCAGGCGGCGAGCCTTGTCGAGATTGACGTTGTCCGGCCAGCTGTTGAGCGGCGCGAAACGCTGATTGCCGGTCCCGCCGCC
>PKTY01000124.1 GCA_002869725.1 Desulfuromonas sp.
GCAGACCGACGCCATCGAAGAGGAACCGTTCGATTCGAGGATGTCGGAAACGATTCGAATGGTGTAGGGGAAATCCTCGTGCTTGGGAAGAATCTGTGCGGCACTGCGCTCGGCAAGGAAGCCGTGGCCGATTTCGCGACGGCCGGGGAACAGCCGCATGCTGGTCTCACCGACACAAAACGGCGGAAAGTTGTAATGCAGTAAAAACTTTTTAAATTCCATCCCCTGAACATTGTCCATGCGCTGTTCATCGATGGCGGTACCGAGGGTAGTGGTCACCAGCGCCTGGGTCTCTCCCCGGGTGAACAGCGCGCTGCCGTGAGCTCTCGGAAGGATGCCGACTTCGCAGGAGATCGGACGGATGGTGGCCATGTCGCGGCCGTCGATACGCACGCGGTCGCGCGTGACCATCTGGCGAACCACGCGTTTTTCCACTGCCCCGAGAACCGCGCCGATTTCGGCTTCACGCCCCTCGAGCTCTTCAGCCAGTTGCTCCTTAACCTCGCTGCGGATCACATCGAGAGCAGCATATCGATCCTGCTTGCTGCGAATCTTAACCGCCTCGAGAACCCGGGGTTCGGCCAGGGCAACCACTTTGGCCTCGAGCTCCGGATCAGTTTGCGGTTTTTCGAAAGCACGCTTTTCGGCACCGACCAGCTTGGCGAGTTCCAACTGAAGGTCGATCAACGGTTGCAGGGCCTGGTGCCCGAAAAAGATAGCGTCAAGCATCTCGGCCTCGGAGAGGAAGTGGGCTTCCCCTTCGACCATCATCACCGCGTCCCGCGATCCCGAGACCACAATCTCAAGATCACTCTGCTTGACCTGCTCAAGGGTCGGGTTGGCCACCAACTGCCCGGCAACCCGGCCGACCCGCACGGCCGCGATCGGACCGTCGAAGGGGATGTCCGAAACCTGGACAGAAGCCGATGCGGCAACCATAGCCAGCGTATCGGGATCGTTGACCATGTCGGCGGAAATCACCGTCGGCATGATCTGAGTTTCAAACATGTACCCTTTGGGGAACAGTGGCCGCATCGGCCGGTCGATCAACCGGCAAATCAGGGTCTCACGCTCGGTGGCACCGCGTTCGCGACGAAAAAATGAACCGGGGATTTTGCCGCCGGCATAGAACTTCTCCTGGTAATTGACGGTCAGAGGGAAGAAATCCTGTCCCTCACGCATCTTGCGCGCCGAGACCACGGTACACAAAACCTTGGTCTCGCCATAGGTGACAACAACCGCGCCATCAGCCTGGCGTGCCATCTTGCCGGTTTCAATGGTCAGGGGCTGACCGTTGAACTCCACTTCCACTTTTTGGTAACTCATATCATCTCCTCTTTCCGGCCAACCCATGTCGGCCAACAACTTGCTAACGACTTAAAATGGCAGAGGAGGATGGCCTGAGACAGGACCCGCTGTAACCTTGCAGGCCCTCTCTCCGGACAACCTCCCGGCCGTGAACAACAGAGTAAAACAAAAGGCAGCAGCTCTTGTTCAGAGCGTGCTGCCCCTGATTAACGACGGATACCAAGCTCCTTGATCACCGTCCGGTACCTCTCGACATCTTTGCTCTTCAGGTAGTCGAGCAGACGACGTCGCTGACCAACGATCTTGAGCAGTCCGCGACGCGAGTGATGATCCTTCTTGTGAGTGCGAAAATGCTCCGTGAGATAGGTGATACGCTCAGAGAGCAGGGCAATCTGGACTTCGGGAGAACCGGTGTCCCCTTCATGCTTCTTGAACTTTTCGATGATTTCCTGTTTACGTTCTGTGGCCAGCACGGCGCCACCTCCTTTACATCTAATGTGAGTTGTTGTCATTCCGGCCACTGTCGCCGGACAGACGGGTTATTTACCACAAAAAAACAGCCGAGTAAAGCACGAATCAGCGCAATGTATCCTCTGGAAACACCTTGAGGATCTGGAAGTCCCCAATCCCCCGGTTACCCTTACCGGGAGCGAATCGGGCAACAGCGACCAGCACCGGTCCCACGACAAACTTGACCAGACGACCGGGCTCCAGAGTGCAACCTCCGTCCAGTTCCTGGCAACGGGGTGCAACTCCGTCGCGCAGACGCTTGAGCACGAATCCGTCAACCTCAAGTCCGGGCCATCCGGTAAGAGCTTGGGCAGGAGTCAGCAATGGCAGCTTCTCCCCTAACGAAGCCATCCTCTCGAGTTCCGCAACCGGCACGGCATCCGTTTCACCGAAACCACCGCTACGAGTCCGCCGCAGCTGAATCAGATGAGCACCGCATCCGAGCTGTTGACCGATGTCGTGACAGAGAGTACGAATATAGGTCCCTTTACCACAGGCAACTCTGATACGGACATCCGGCAGGTCAAACGCCAGGAGCTCAATGGCATCGATGCGCACCTGACGGGGCTGGCGCTCGACTTCGACACCCTGACGTGCTAACCGGTAGAGCGGTTGCCCATCCATCTTGATCGCTGAATACATCGGCGGGACCTGTGCGATGGCACCCACGTAGTCTTGGCAGACCTCGACAAACCGTTCCGCCCCGACCAGCTGCCAGTCACCTGACGCAATGACACGACCATCAAGATCCTGGGTATCGGTCGCCGCACCGAGACGCAGAGTGGCCAAGTACTCCTTGTCACCATCCATGAGGTACTCGACCAGACGGGTCGCCTGACCCACCGCCACCGGCAGAACCCCGGTGGCAAAAGGATCGAGAGTACCGGCATGACCGACCCGGCGGGTCCGGCACCAGCGACGAGCGCTGCGGACAATATCGAAGGATGTCGGTCCCTCCGGCTTGTCGACAATAAGAATTCCGGTCATTAATCAGTTGGCGAGGAGTTGCTCGATGCGGCCGAAGACCAAAGCTTCCACCTCGGAAAGTTGGCCGGAAACTGTGGCTCCAGCAGCGTTGTGATGGCCACCGCCTCCCAATTCCCGGGCCAGGGCACCGACATCGACTTGACCCTTGGAGCGAAAGCCGACCTTGAAAGAGCCCTCATCGATCTGACGGAAAAAAATCGCCACTTCAACATTGCGGATCGAGCGCGGATAGTTGACAAAGCGATCAGTATGCACCGGCTGGGCACAGGTCTGGCGGTACATGTCAAGGGTCACGGCGATGGAAGCGCAGGTCCCGGAAGGGGAGATCTTAAGGGTGGGCAGGGCCAGGGCAAGTAGGCGCAGACGCTCTTGCTCCTGGCTCTCGTAGAGCCCTGAAGAGATCGACCAGGGATCGACCCCCAATTCGACCATTTCCCCAGCGACGGCAAAGGCTTCGCGGTCGGCGTTGGAGTAGCGGAACGAACCGGTGTCAGAGAGGATCGCGGTATAGATACAGGAGGCAACACTGCTTGAAACCGGCCATTCCATGGCCGTGAGAATGCGGTGGATCAGGACACCAGTCGCGCTGGCCTGATCATCGACGGCATGAATGTCACCAAAATTCTCAGAATGAGGGTGATGATCAACATTGATCAGGCAATCGCAGCAGCCACGAATCCAGCTGCCGGCCCGCGCCAGTTCACCGGCATCGAGAACAAAACCGACATCAAAACGTAGCGCCGGATCAACGGTATTGACCAGTGTCTGGCACCCCGGCAAGAACAGGTAATCAGTAGGTATACTGTCCTGATTGTAAGCCACGACATTCTTGCCCATTTCCCGCAGGGCCAGGGCCAGGGCCAGGGTCGAACCGAGGGCGTCTCCGTCGGGAGACTGGTGCGAGGCGACCAAAAAAGTCTTTCCGCCCCTGATGGCGGCTACAATCTGCTCAGCCCTGATCATCGGCCGGTTTGACCTCCCGCAGCAACTCTTCGATGCGATTGCCGTAATCCACAGATTGGTCGTATTCAAACCTGAGCTCTGGCACAAATCTCAGACGCAGCGCCCGGCCGAGTTGCTGACGAATGAAAGGGATTGAGCTATTGAGACCGGCCGCACTCGCCTGGCGGCACGCATCATCACCGATCACCGTGTAGTAGACCTTGGCCATGCGCAAATCCGGGGTCACCTCGACGCCGGTAATCGTTGTGAAGCCGATGCGCGGATCCTTGAGACCGCGGATCAACAGTTGGGAGATTTCGTGGTGAATGGCTTCACCGACCCGCTGGGAACGCTGCGATGACACGTTGAACAATCCGTCCGTTTCAGTAGTGGATATACTCGACCTGACAACCGGCCAGCTCGGCATCGGCACAGCCGTCAATTTCGTCTTCCAAACGCTGCAACACCGGGGCCAGCACCTGCTCACTGGAACTGACCATGACAAATCCGAGCCTGGCGCTCTGCCAGAGATCCTGATCGCCGACCTCGGCAGCACTGACCGGGAAACGGTTACGGCAACGGGCCAGAATTCGCTGCACAACGCCACGCTTCTGCTTGAGACTCAGAACGCCATGCAGGTACAGATCGACCTGCAAAACCCCGATCACCACGATCGTCTATCCCCGACTGCTTAGAGAGTCGACTTGACTTCCTTGATCTCGTAGACCTCGATGACATCGCCATTTTTGATGTCATTGTAATTCTCGAGACCGATCCCGCACTCGTAACCGGTATTGACTTCCCGGACATCGTCTTTGAAACGACGCAGGGAACCAAGCTTGCCGGTCCAGACCACGACATCGTCTCGCAGCAGGCGGGCATGTGCGTTGCGGACAATTTTGCCATCGACCACATAACAGCCAGCGATGGTGCCGACCTTGGAGACCCCAAACACCTCGCGAACCTGGGCGCGACCGAGGTCGTGCTCCTGCAGGGTCGGCGCCAGCAGGCCTTCCATGGCGCTTTTGACGTCGTTAACCGCATCATAGATGACATTGTAGAGGCGGATATCGACGCCTTCCAGCTCTGCCAGTTGGGAGGCTTTGGGGGCCGGACGGACATTGAAGCCCAGGACAATGGCATCTGAGGCCGACGCCAGGCTGATATCGGTTTCGGTAATTCCACCGACTCCTGAGTGGATGACAAGCAGACGACAGGAATCTGTGGAAAGCTTGGTCAGGGAGTCAGCAACAGCCTCGACCGATCCCTGAACGTCGGCCTTGACAATGACTTTAAGCTCCTTGACATCCCCCTCACTAATCCGGGCATACAACTGCTCAAGAGAGATCTTGCTGGTTTTCGCCAGTTCAGCTTCGCGCAGTTTATGCTGACGATGCTGAGCCACATCCTTGGCCGACTTTTCGTCTTCCAGGGCATGGAAGGAGTCGCCGGCATCGGGAACACCGATCAGACCGGTCACCTCGACCGGGAACGATGGTCCCGCCTTCTCAACCGGCCGTCCGCGGTCGTCGGACATGGAACGCACCCGACCGTGGTGAACTCCGGCCACAATGGGGTCACCAACTTTGAGAGTCCCCTGCTGAACCAGCACCGTGGTTACCGGACCGCGCCCCTTATCGAGGCGGGCCTCGACCACCGCACCCTGAGCACGTTTGTCGGGGTCGGCCGTTAACTCAAGGACTTCAGCCTGGAGCAGAATCATTTCGAGCAGCTGATCGATATTGGTGTGTTGCTTGGCGGAGACTTCGACAAAAATGGTCTCACCACCCCAATCTTCGGGGAGAAGACCGAGCTCTGAGAGTTCCTGCTTGACCCGATCGGGGTTGGCATCCGGTTTGTCAATCTTGTTGACAGCGACAATGATCGGCACCTCGGCCGCCTTGGAGTGGTTGATTGCCTCGCGGGTTTGGGGCATCACGCCGTCATCAGCCGCCACCACCACAACAACAATGTCGGTCACCTTGGCGCCACGGGCACGCATCGAAGTAAAAGCCTCATGACCCGGCGTATCGAGGAAAGTCATCTTACGGCCATCGAGATCGACATCGTAGGCACCGATGTGCTGAGTGATGCCACCGGCTTCGCCTTCGGTGACATTGGCCTTGCGGATGGCGTCGAGCAGACTGGTCTTGCCGTGGTCAACATGCCCCATGATGGTGACGACCGGAGGTCTGGGCAGCTGCTGTCCAGAACCGTCGTCACCAATCGAGATGTCGGCATGAGAGAGGATGCTTTCCTCATCGAAGGCGACATTCTCCACTTCGTAGCCGAATTCGGCTGCGAGAATGGCTGCTGAATCGAAATCGAGAGGGTGGTTGATGGTCACCATCTGTCCTTGGGCAATCAACTCCCGAATCAGGTCGTTGGCCTTGACCCCCATGCGCTTGGCAAGCTCGCCGACGGTAATGACATCGGTAATGCGTATCTTGCGCTTGATCGCTTTGGAAACGGTAATTTCGGTTTTTTTAGCCGGTCTGGACGACTTTTTTCCCTTGCGGTAACGTTCGTTGCGGTCCGGCTCGTAAACTTCGCGCTTGGCCTTGCGGCGCCCGGCAAACCCTTCCTGCTCCTTGGCGAAGTCGGCCCTCCCTTTTTTCTTCTTTTTCCCGCCACGAACCTCCTTGTCGGCCATGGGCGCCTCGGTCGGCACCGGAGCGACTGGTGCCCCCCCAGGGGCAACGGCTCGTTTTGCCGGACGCTCGGGGCGTGCCGGGCGTTCGCTTTGTGGCCTTCTCGGCCGCTCGGCGGGAGCAGGCGCCTTACTGGGCAATTCAACCCGTCCGAGGATTTTTGCCCGGGTTACGGTCTCTTTTTTGGCCGGGGGAGCCTTCTTCACCGGAGCCGGCTCTGATTTTTCCTCAGCAGCTGATGACACAGCTTCGTCAACGGCTTCTGCCGACGGCTCGGACTTGGGTGCAACGGCACCCGACTGATCTTCAGGGGCAACTTGCGGTGCAGCCGATTCAAGTTCCGGCTCGGGTTCGGGAACTTGAGGAATGCTCTGCTCCTGGCGGGACGACTCCACCTCAGGCTGCGCGGTCTCAGCTTCAGGCTCAGGGGTTTCTTCCTTGTCCGGCGCAGGAGCTGTGCTGCGACGACGGCGGATCAAACCGGAACTGATGCGCTGTTCCTCGACCTTGACATCGGCCGGTGGCTCGACTGATTCGGCGGCAGAATGCAGGCTCTCGAACTTCTCGAGATCGGCCGTTTCAAGAACCCCCATGTGGCTCTTGACATCGATCCCTAGGTCTTGCAATTGCACCACCAGTTCCTTGTTCTCCAACCCCAGCTTCTTCGCCAATTCGTAGACGCGAATCTTAGCCATCAACTTTCCCCTGACAGTTTACGATAGTTCTGCAGATCTGCCGCAAAGGCCTCTGCCAGCTTGCCCTGATAAATCGCTAACGCACTTGTTTCCGCTCGACCGGTCAACGGCCCGAGCTCAATCTTGCTAAACATGCCCAGACACTTCACTTCGACCCGGGCAGCTTTGCGACTAACCTTCTCAGCAATACCGGCCGAGATGTCTGACGCCAAAACCAGCAGGTCGATCTGTCGAGGCCTGCCCAGTGCATCGAGAACCGCATTGCTTCCGGCCACTAACTGAGAGGACTTACGACCCATGCCGATCAGTCCAAGCATCCTGGCACGCAAGGCCTTGAGGATATCCGCCAGCAACCGGTCGTCCTGAACAGCCTGGCAAGGCTGCCGGAAAGCCCGATCGAATTGCCGCCTTTGCACCGCATGAGCGAGACAAAGGGGCGACCAGCAGGTGTAAGCACCTCGTCCCGGCAAACGCCGACGAACATCGGGAACAACCATCCCTTGTGGCGTCAGGGCATAACGAATCAGGTCGTTCTGGTCAAATGTCTTGCGACAACCGAGGCAGCTGCGCTGCGGTGTTCCGCTGGTCCTGGTCACTCCGCATCCTGGCCTGCCGCTGCACCAAGAGCTGCCAACCGATCCTCATAAGCGCGCTGAACGGTGACTCGCGTCTCCCCGGCGATCCTGGACTCAAGCTCTTCCGCGGAGGAGATACTTTTAATCTTATCAATCGCCTCCTTGGCGGAGACATCCTTGAAAAGCTCTATCGCCGAGCCTTCAGCGCTAGCGTTTTCAGACTCCTCCTGACCTTCAGCGTCGTCCTTGAGCGTGCCGGTCAGCTCTTCGAGCTCGGCTTCGGCGGCACGCGTTTCACTCATGATGTCGATGCGCCAGCCGGTCAGTTTGGCTGCAAGACGGACATTCTGCCCCTTCTTGCCGATGGCCAGCGACAACTGATCATCAGGAACGATGATCTCCATGGTCTGATCTTCGTTGTCGACGTAAACCCTGGTCACATCAGCCGGAGCAAGAGCCGAACAGGCAAAGCGGGCGACATCCGGAGTCCAGCTGATAATATCGATCTTTTCGCCACGCAGTTCGGAGACGACATTCTGCACCCGGGCCCCGCGCATACCAACACAGGCTCCGATCGGGTCGACATCCGGATCGTGAGAAACGACCGCAATCTTGGCCCGACTCCCCGGCTCGCGAGCCACCGACTTGATTTCGACAATCCCTTCGGCAATCTCGGGAACCTCGATGCGAAACAGTTCGGCAATCAGCCCGGGATGGGTACGGGAGAGGACCACCTGCGGCCCCTTGGTCGCCATGCGCACTTCGGAAACATAGGCTCTCACACGATCGCCTTGGCGGTAGTTTTCACGCGGCACCTGTTCCCGGTGGGGCAACAGAGCTTCGGCCCGGCCAAGGTCGACAATCAGATCGCCGCGCTCGTAGCGTCTCACGATACCGTTGACCAGCTCGCCGACCCGATCCTTAAACTCATCATAGACACCCTCGCGCTCAGCCTCGCGAACCTTCTGGATAATCACTTGTTTAGCGGTCTGGGCGGCGATCCGGCTGAAGCTGCTGGCATCCATCTTCATCCCCAAAGAATCGCCAACCTGGACATCGGGGTCAATCTCCTGAGCCTCGTCGAGACCGATCTCCTGGTAGGAGTTCTGGACCTCATCAACTACGGTCACAAACTCGAAGACCTCGACCTCACCGGCGTCATCATTGTAGTGGGCTTCGAGATCGCGCGTATTGCGATACTTTTTGTTTGCGGCGGTGAGAACAGCCGTCTCCAGTGCTTCCACCAGCACGGCGCGGTCGATTCCTTTGTCTTTGACCACCTGGTCGATGATGTGATTTAGGTTGATGGCGTTCATGCAAGCCCCCTGCATGGGTGACATCCCGACCAGGAATGCCACGACGGGTTGATTTCTTAATTCTTTAACAATAACGTCGAAGCAAAAGTTTAAAACACGATCTCCAGATTTGCCTTGGCGATCTCAGCCAGCGGGATGGCAACCACACCGCCGCGCTTGTCAGTCTGTTCGACCCTGACCAAACCATCACTGCAGCCGAGCAGGGTTCCCGTAAAGGTTTTCCGGGCATGTCCGCGCTGGTCGGGATCAAGGGATTCGTTGGTCTTGATTTTGACAAGCTTTCCAGAAAACTTCTCAAAGTCAGAGACCTTTTTCAACGGACGGTCGAGCCCCGGCGAGGAGACCTCGAGACGGTAGGCACAACGGATCGGATCCTCAACTTCGAGGATCGCCCCGACCTCGCGACTGACAGCGACGCAATCATCCAGCGACACACCACCCGGCTTGTCGATAAAAATCCGCAGCGCCATGCTGCGCCCCTCGGGCTTGAACTCAAGCTCAACCAGCTCCAGACCGAAATCGTCGACAATCGGCTGCACCAGTTGTTGGAGGGTCTCCTGAAGATCTACCTTGATCACTGCCCCACCACACCGAACAAACAATAAAAAAAGCGAGCTGCGAAGCTCACTTTTCGAGTGAACAATAAATCTTCTGCCCTTCTATCAAACCCACGGCATAAATGCAAGCAGAAAATCGTCAACCCTACCGACCCAGCAGCCTGACGATCAGCTTCTCTGCAGCAGGCATACACTCTCGACATGCCAAGTCTGGGGAAACATGTCGCAGGGTTGACTCACGACCAGTCGATACCCTCCGCCCATCAGTGGATGCAGGTCGCGAGCCAGAGTTGCCGGATCGCAGGAGACATAGATGATGCGAGCCGGACGCCGGCGCACCAGTTCACCAATGACCGCATAGCAACCGCTACGGGGCGGATCGAGCACCACCAGGTCGTAATCCTCCTTTGTCCACAACCGAGCGATTGCCTCAGTCGCGTCCTCGGCGTGAAACGCAACATTGTCGATTCCATTGGCGACGGCATTGTGACAAGCATCCTCGATGGCCGGCGCAAAGGCTTCGACACCGTCAACCCAGCGTGCGTTACGCGCCAGTGGAAGGGAGAAATTGCCCGCCCCGCAGAACAGATCGAGAACCCGTTCACTGCCGTTGAGTCCCGCCAGCCGACAGACAGTCTCGACCAGAACGCGATTTTGCTGAGGGTTGATTTGGGCAAAACCGCCCGCTCGAACCCGAAGGCTCACACCCGAAGAGGGCAGATTGAGTACCTGGTCGCTCCCCCCATGAATGCGCCGCAGTGAGTCTTTGCGCCCCACCTGGAGGCTCAGGGTCAGATCGTGTTGGCGAGCCAGATCCTGCAGCCAGGGGCGCATGGCCATGACCGCATCCGGGAGCAGATGAACAACCAGCTGTACGGCGTCGTCGTCGCCGCAGGTCACATCGACCTGTGGCACCGCATCCGGCCGCGGAGCTCGTTCCATCGTGCAACGCAGCAGCGTGAGGATCCGCTGCACCGCTGGCATAAGCAGCAGACAGCACTCCGTATCGACCACGAAATGCTGACCAGCCCTATAGAACCCGATAACGAAGCCATCGGCGGTCATCCGGCACTTGAACTGGACACGGTTGCGATAGTGAAACTGTTGCGGTGCCGGCATGATCGCCTGGAGTTGGCCGTTAGTCGCCAGACCCGATCGTCCGAGCAGGTCGAAATAGATTCGCTCTTTCCAGGCAAGCTGTTGCTGGTAACTGAGATGTTGCCACTGACAGCCACCGCAGTCTCCAAATCTCGGGCAGGGGGGAGTTTGCCGCAGATCGGAAGGTTCAAGGATTTCAATCAGTTCGGCCGAACAGTAGCGCTTCTTCTCCTGGCACACTCTGGCCAGCACCCGGTCTCCCGGCGCGGTGAGTGGGACGAAAACGGCCTTGCCATCACAGAAGCCCAGCCCGCGTCCGCCATGAGTCAGGGTCTCGATGGAAAGCTCAACCTGCCGCTGTTCACCCATAGCGCCGACCCGTCTTGCGCCTTTTCAGTTCGCCCGCGACCAGGGCACGCAGAGACTGCGGGCGTTCGAGGTACGGAACCGCGTGCTGCAGGTAGTCACTAACCAGTTGTTCGCGGGTCGCTGCAACCTGGTCACCGGCCACCCCCATCCGCTCCAGAGTGCGAACCAGCGTCAGATGATCGCCAAAAACCCGACGCGCCACAGACCAGAAGTCATCGGCGTCGGTGTCGACCTTGGGCAGCTGAACAGCGATGTGCACTTCGATCTGCAGGCGGTGATAATCACCGAAATAGCGGTTGCTGCGATCGACAAAACTGAGCTCAAGGCCGTTGCTCAGGGACTCTCTCCTCAGTTCAGTCACCGTCCTCTCCTTTCAGAGTGCGCCGTTCTTGTTCGACCCGGTCGATCTCGCTGAGAAGACCACGCAACACGCGCACCTCACGATCGTCGAGAGCAGCGCGACCCAACATCTGTCGGTAGGAACGCATGATGTGTTCAGGGTTCTGCGGATTCAGGTAGCTGATATCGAGCAGGGTTCGGCGCATGTGCCCGAACAGGACTTCTAGCTGCTCGATGCTCGCCAGCTTTCGCCCCGACGGGCACTTCCCTCGAGCCTCACCAAACTGACGGCCAACCTCGTAGAGACAGATCACCGCAGACTGGGCCAGGTTCATGGAACCGATCTCACCGCAGGTCGGGATGGTGATCAGTCGCTGGCAGAGGTCGAGCTCCTCGGTCTTCAGCCCCTTGTCCTCGCGGCCGAAGACCAGCGCCACCTTGCCCTGGTCGAGCAGCGGCAGAAGTTCAGCCGCCGCACTGTCCGGATGGAGGAAGTTCTCCCGGTATTTACCGAACCGGCGGGTGGTGGCATAAGCGTAGTGACAGTCCTTGAGGGCCGTCACAAGGTCCGGGTAGAGGGTTGCCCGTTCGAGCAGAACACTCGCCTTGACCGCCATCTTGCGCGCCTCGTCCTGCAAGTGATCGGTCTGCGGTGCCACCAGCCGCAGATCGGAGACCCCAAAGTTGGCCATCGCCCGTGCCACAGCACCGATATTGCGCTCGCCCCGGGGTTCGACCAGGACGACGATCAGGTTATCTAGGTTCACAGATTGATATTTCCCTTAGGAACAGATTTGTAAAAAAGAAGGCTGTCAATACAGCTTGCCAAGCCCTAACCGAGATCACCGATTAACCCCTGGACAAGGGTCGTTGCTGCAATGGCGGCGGTTTCGGTGCGCAAGATGCGCGGCCCGAGACGCACCGGAAGGACACCTGCCTGCTGGGCCAAAGCGACCTCTTGGCGGCTAAAACCGCCTTCCGGGCCAATCAGCAGCGCCACGGATTGCGGCCGAAGCTGGCCGATCCCCTCTTTCAACGTCCAGGGAGCCTCGGTCTCATCGAGGAGCAGTTTGACTTCAGCCTCGGCAACCAGTGTCAGTGCCGTCGCAAAATCGACCGGGGCATAGAGTTCGGGGAGCATGGCCCGGCGACATTGACGTCCGGCCCGACGCAACAGGTGTGGCCAGCGATGGGATTTGCGTTGATGAGCGTCCCGTTCGGCCAGAGTCGAAGAATGTGCCGTTTCCATGGGCACGACCCTAAAAACCCCGAGTTCAGTCAGTTTCTCCAGCACCAGCTCGAAGCGTTCCTTGCTCGGCAGTGCGTGCAGAACATCTATTCGCAGCGAACTTTCGGTTGCTTCGGCCAGACGAGCAAAAGGGATGCAGCAAAACCTGTCGGGTCCGCCACTGGTGATACGGACCCGATAATGGAGGTTCTCGGGGTCGACCACTGTGAAGATTTCACCGGACCGGGCCTGCCAGGCCGCCAAGGCGGTTGCAGCATCGCCAGCAAGGATCGTTTCCTGCTCAAGGGTTGGCGTCACCGGCAGGCGAATCAGGCTTCCAGCCCCACCCTCATTGACGCATACGGGGTTCAACACCGATCTCCCGGTACTGCCTGAAACGCTCACGTGCCTGCTCACGCAACCCCTCGTCAAACATTTCAGCAAAATCTATCACATGGCGGAACTGGCGAACGAACTCGCTACTGCACGGTCGCCCCTGGATGAGAACCCGAGCCCCGTTGGGGTTGTCCTCCCGAGCCATAATGACCACCGGCTCATCATAGCTTTCAACCGAGCCGTTGTCGTAGGCATGGGGCAGAAAACTCCCTTTTTTCCAGACCCACATAAACTGGTCGAGGGAGACCGCCTGATTGTCGTCCTGGACCACCAGCACCACCCTCTCCTTCTGAAGGTAGAACTCATGCGCCAGGTCGCAGAGGACCCTGGCCCGTTCCGGGCGAGTCAGCCTGATGAATTCGACGGTCTTGAGCACTGCGATCTTACCCCTTTCTATTTTACTGGAACAGTCAGGACGTATTGCCTGAACGGGCGATTCTGCTAAAATGAAGAAAACCTGAACCCCTCGGGAGTCAACCGATGAGATCCCTGCCTTACTTCCCTGTTCTGATCGCCTGCACCGTCCTGCTGGCATCTTGCGTCAGCCCCCTGCCACGCCAAGCCATGGAGCGAGTCGATCGCGACACCCCCTTTGCTCTGGTTGCCGAAAACCCCTCAGCCTTTCTCGATCGCCATCTGCTGCTCGGCGGCGTGGTGATCTCTGTCGAGCAAGACGAAGAGGGGGGGGAAAGCTTGCTTGAGGTCATGGAGTGGCGGCTGGCCCCCTGGGGAGAGCCTCTCGCCCTCCACGAGGACGGAAGGCGCTTCCTGGTACGCAGCTCAAAAAGGCTCGATCCCGGTGAATTTGAGACCGGCAAGCTTGTAACCCTCACCGGCACCGTCATCGGCAGTGAAACCCGGCTGCTCGGAGAACACCCTTATCTCTACCCGCTGTTCGACCTGGATGAGATCCATCTCTGGGAGAGCCCGTTTCGTTACGGCATCCACCCACATCCAGACCCGCAGTTTCCCTATTACGTCGGGCCCGAGGATTATCAGCGCAGCCACCCCTACGACCCGGGCTACTCGGCCTATCCCTACACCCCTTACTGGTATCGGGTCCACTGATCAGCCAGCAGCATCAGTCCTGGTGAATGCCTTGATATCAGGGTATCTCTCCACGCACCATCGCCTCCAGCAGGCGATGACCATGCTCAAATTTGCAGCCACTGGCAAGGGCCGATGCCTCGCAATAGTCGTCCGCTCCATTCGCAGGAAACTCACCCCCTGAACCGAACAGCACAAACGGAACCGGATCACTGGTATGAGTCATCTTGCTGTCCGGGGTCGGATGATCCGGCAGCAACAGCACCCGGTAATCCTCGAATTGGCCGAGGCCATCGAGGACGGTGCCGACCACATCGGCATCGAAGCGCTCGATCGCCTCGATCTTGTCCTGCAGATTGCCGCCATGAGCCGCTTCGTCGGGAGCCTCGACGTGCAGATAGACGAAGTCGTGCGAGCGCAGAGCTTCAAGCGCCGCCTCGGCCTTGCCGCGATAGTTGGTGTCGAGATAGCCGGTGGCACCGGGAACATCGATCACATCGAGCCCGGCATAGATCCCGATCCCCTTGATCAGGTCAACCGCCGAGATCACCGCACCGCTCAGACCGAATTTTTCTGACAAGGTCGGCATCTGCGGTCTCCGACCCTGGCCCCAGAGCCAGATTGAATTGGCCGGCAGCTTACCGTTGCCCTTGCGGGTCTGGTTGACCGGGTGGTTGAGAAACAGCATCTGCGCCGAGTTGGTGATCTGGGCCAACGGCTCGGCATCACCACCACGCGGCAGATGTTCGCGTACGCTCTGACCGGTCAGGTCATGAGGGGGGGCGAATGTGAAATTCTCCCGCCCGTTGCGCCAAACCATCAGGTGTCGATAGGAAACTCCCGGATAGAACTGAAAGTGGTCGTCCCCCAACTCCTGCTGCAGGGTCTCGATCAGCTGCCGGGCTTCTTCGGTCGTAATATGCCCGGCTGAAAAGTCCTGCATGTAGAGGTCGCCGCAGTGTACTCCGAGAGTGACCAAGTTGAGGCGGAAAGCGACGTCCTCCGGCCCCAGTTCCACACCCATGCTCGATGCCTCCAGCGGAGAACGCCCTGTGTAGCAGGTGGCGGGATCGTAGCCAAAGACCGAAAGATTGGCAACATCGGAGCCTGGATGGAAACCTGCTGGCACCGTCTCGGCCAAACCGATCGTTCCCTTGCGGGCGATACGGTCCATATGAGTGGTTTGAGCAGCCTGCAAAGGAGTCAGACCGTCGAGGGTCTCCAGCGGCTCGTCGGCCATGCCGTCACCGAGAAGGATGATGTATTTCATAAGAGATCCGTTGGTAATAGTACAAAAAAGTTAGCAGTTTTCCTAGCCGCGCGGGTGGTGCTGCTGGTGCATTTGCCGCAAGCGTTCCCGGGTGACATGGGTATAGATCTGCGTCGTCGAAATATCAGCATGACCAAGCATGGCCTGCACCGAACGCAGATCGGCACCGTTTTCGAGCAGGTGCGTGGCAAACGAATGCCGCAGGGTATGCGGCGTGATGTTACGGGTGATGCCGGCCTGCCGGGCCCGGCGCTTAATCATCTTCCAGAACCCCTGGCGTGTCAAGCCTGCCCCGGAACGATTGAGAAAGACAAACGGTGAGCCACCGGTCTTGTCGAGGCGTGGCCGAGCTCCGCCCAGATAGGAACATAACGCCGCCACCGCCACCTCGCCCAACGGCACAATCCGTTGTTTGCTGCGTTTGCCGAAGGCTATCAGGTAACCGACGTCGAGCTGCAGATCGATCAGCCGCAGACCCACCAGCTCACTGACCCGTAACCCGGTGGCATAGAGAATTTCCAGCATGGCCCGGTCGCGCCCGTCCAGCAGATTCTTACCTTGCGGACTCGCCAGCAGAGTCTCAACATCTCGCGGCGACAGCGTACTAGGCAGAGGGGCGACACTTTTCGGTGCAGCCACCAGTGCAGTGGGATTGATTGTCGCCAGCTTTTCGGCGAGTAGAAATTTATGAAAAGTGCGAAGGGCCACCAGGGCCCGCGCCCGGCTGCGCGCTCCGAGCCCGGCCTCCTTGAGCTCCGCAATAAAACGCAGGACCATGGCCGGGGAGATCCCGTCAGCCTCCTTCACTCCCTGACGATCAAGAGATTCGATGTACCTCGAGAGATCACGGCCGTAGGCATCGAGAGTGTTCCGGGCCAGGCCCCGCTCTACGGCCAGGAAATTCATGAAGTGATCAAGATAGCGTTCCACCCTGGCCTATTCTTCCAGACAGCCCAGCAGTCGGGTACGGATCTCGTCGAGTTTGACCGTATCCTTGACCTTCTGGCCGAAGATGTCCTTGACGTAGAAGGTGTCGGCGATCTGATCAACCTTGGTCGATATCTTGGCCACGTAGATATAGAGCCCCTGCTCGGCCAAAACCTGGGTGATGCTGTAGAGCAGTCCGATCCAATCGTGAGAAAAGATGTCGATCACGGTGTATTCGACAGACGCCTCGTTATCGAAGACGATGCGGCTGGGGAAGCGGGGGAGTTTCTTGTCGGTGATAAAGCTCGCCTTTTTGCGCCTCTTGANTCTTGTCGGTGATAAAACTCGACTTCTTGCGCCTCTTGATCAGGTCAGTCACCCGGGTGCGCCCCTCGAGAACCGCTACCAGTTCCTGATGAACCTTGTCCCACTTGGAGGGGTTGTCGATCACGCCACCAACCGGATTGTTGACATGGAGGATATCGAGGGCATTGCCGCTGCTACGTGTGTAGATCTGAGCACCGAGAATATTGATGCCGTTGGCGGCCATCACGCCGGCAAGCATGCTGAACAGAGCGGGGACATCAATAGTGGAAATGGTGACCCGGGTATACTCGGTCTCCGGATCGTGAGCGACATTCATGGCCAGGGTATCGGTCCCACGCTGCAGTTCGAGGCGGACGTGCTCGATGATCTCCCAGGAACGATGCGAGAGAAGGTAGCGCGGTCCCATGGTTCTCAGGTGATCCTTGACCGACTTTTCACCAAACTCCTCGCTCAGAGCTTCGACCACCTTGCGCTTGCGGTTGCGAACCCGCTCGGTACGCAGGTCGCGCATGAAGTTGCCTCGTTCCAGAAAATCATAGGTTTTTTCATAGAGTTCCTGCAGCAGGAAACCTTTCCATTCGTTCCAGACATCGGGCCCCACAGCCTTGAGGTCAGCGAAGCTGAGCAGATAGAGCATCTTGAGGTTTTCGGTGACCATCATGGTATTGGCAAAGTCCTGGATCAGCCGGTCATCATGCAGGTCGCGCCGTTGTGAGATGTGAGCCATATCGAGGTGGTGCCGGACCAGGAATTCGAGGCGCTGGCTGCTCTCCTTGCTGAGGTTGAGCCTCCTGGCGATGGTCGGGATCATGTCCGCCCCCTTGTTGGAGTGATCCTTCCCCTCCCCTTTGCCGATATCGTGAAACAGGACGGCCAATACCAGCAGAGCGCGATCCTCGATGTCAGCGGCCACTCGGGTCAACAGCGGTTTTTTCTCGGCATAGCCCCCGGTCCAGAGCCTGTCGATCTCTTCAACAGCGAAAATCGAATGAATGTCCACTGTGTAGATATGATAGGCATCGTACTGGACCTGGCAGAATATCATCTTGAATTCGGGGATGTACTGATTGAGGAATTCCAGGTGATGCATGTCGCGCAATACCTGGGCGATTCGTCCCGGCGTGCGCAGGATATCCAAAAACATGTTGGAAATTTGCCGCGAACGACGGAAACGATCGTTAATAAGGTGGAGATGGGCACGGATCTGACCTTTAAGATCGATGCTCAGTTTGATCCCGTTCTGCTTGGTCAGCAGAAAAGCCTCCATCATCGCTTCGGGCCGCTCCTCGAAAAGGCTCTTGCGGGTGGCTTTGAGCTCCCCCTGGTAACTGAAGAAATCCTGGCCAATGGAACGCCGGCCAAGATAGCCGAGGAGCGGAAACGATTTGTCCCGCGGCTGGTAGCAGCGCATGATCAGGCTGGTGGCCAGATGCTCGGTGCGCGTAGCCTGGGCGTAGTAATCGCGCATGAACTGCTCAACCGCCTTGGCGTTGCGGTTTTTACGATAACCGAGGAAATCAGCAATCTTCTCCTGATGCTCGAACAAAAGCTGGTCGTTTTTGCGTTTCGAGAGGAAGTGGAGCTGGTTGCGGATCCGCCACAGGTAATCGAAGGCTGCATCGAAATCGCGGCACTCCTGTTGCGAAAGGACCCCCTTGTTGACCAGTTCACGCAGCGTTGCCACCTTGTATTTGACCCGCGCCATCCAGACGGCGGTGTGAAGGTCACGCAGTCCCCCCTCCCCTTCCTTGATGTTCGGTTCCAACAGGTAGACCGAAGCTCCATATTTGCTGAGCCGGTTAAGATGCTCTTCGTACTTTTCCTTAAGAAAAGCCTGGGTGTTGCGCATCAGGACCTGCTGGAAAACCTGTTTCTGAAACTCGCGGAAATGTTCCGGGTCACCGGTGAGAAAACGCGCATCGAGCAGCGCGGTACGAATGGTCAGGTCCTGCTGCATCAGGCTCAAGCAATCACGGGCAGTGCGCACGCTGTAGCCGACATCGAGGTTAAGGTCCCACAACAGGTAGAGTACTCGCTGGGCGATCTGATCGGCCAGGTCGCGATCGCGGTCGCTACAGTAAAACATCAGGTCGATATCAGAGCGGGGATTGAGCTCTGCCCGGCCGTAGCCACCAAGGGCGATCAGGGCGATACACGACTGCCGCTCAACCGGATAACCCGCCGTCACGCAGCGATGCAGGGAGCGGATCAGTTCGTCGGTCATCTCGGTGACACAGGCAGCGACCTCACGACCGCCACCCCCCTGCTGGTGGCTCTGCTGACAGGCTGCACGCTTTGTCTCGAGATAGTGCCGCGCCGTCTCGACGAGGGAATCACGCCGCTCCTCGAAGGGGACATCTCCGGCAACCATCAGTTCCTTGGCAAAAAAATCTGTGGTCATTTCGACCATCGGCCCTCTCACTGGTTTGAGGCAACCATTCTGTTGGAAACCACATAGTTTTTAACGGCCAGGGCGATCGCTTCAACCGCATGCTCCTGGAATTTGCCACTGTTGAGGCGCTTCTCCTCGCGGGGGTTACTGATGAAAGCTGTCTCCACCAGCACCGAGGGCATGGTCGCACCGAGCAGAACGTAAAACGGACCCTGGCGGACCCCCATATCACGAATCTGGTCGTAGCTGCGGTCGAGCCGTTCGACCAGGTTTTTTTGAATTTCGGCCGCCAACCGACTCGACTCATTGATCTTGGAATTAGCCATCAGGTCGAACAGAATCAACTCCAGGTCGCTGACTTGCTTGAGGGATGTCCCGTTCTCCCGGGCCACCACAGCTGCCGCCTTGTCGTTCTTCGAGAAGTTGAGGTAATAGGTCTCCACACCGTAGGCCTGGCGGCTGTTGTTGGCATTCGCGTGCAGGGAGATGAAAAGGTCGGCCCCCACCTTGTTTGCGATCGCAGTACGTTCCTCCAAGGGGAGGAAGACATCGCCGTTTCGGGTCAAAATCACTTCACAGCCGAGTTTGCTACGCAGTTTTTCTGCAAGGCGCCGGGCCATGGCCAGCGTCACATCCTTTTCGTAAGTCCCGCCGGGACCGACCGCCCCCGGATCCTTGCCGCCATGCCCGGCGTCGACCACGATCCGCCTCAGACCCGACGAAGCCGGGGCGACGGGGATATGCAGCGCCGGCTTCTCGGCAGGTTGGTCGCCGAGCACTCTGGCAATAGCGTCCTCGTCCTCGGGGGGCAAAGCCCGGATTTCGGGTTCGCGCCGAGTTAACTCCGGCATCTGCTCTCCGGCAATATCGATGATCACCCGATAGGGGTCGGGGAGAGGAAACACCTTGTAGTCACCAACACTTTTCAGGTCGAGCACCACCCGGACGGTTTGGGCGTCCGGTTTGCCAGCGCGGATTCTCTGCAGCAGGCCATCATCGACAATCGTCGGCTCCTTGAGACCCTCGTCCAAGCTGCATTGCGGAAAATCCAGGTAGAGCCGGGGGGGGATCTCTTTCTCCTGGTCGGCGGCCAGAAAGTGCGCCGAAAAATCGGCTTGTTCAGAGAGATCGAGAACAATCCGGGTGTATCCTGGATTCGACCAGAAACGAATCGCGGCAAGCCTTCTCGCGGTCGACGCCACGGAGTGCTCCGGCACCTCGGTTTGCCTTTTTTCGCTCTGTTCAACAACCGGTTGCGGTGCCGGCCGGAAGGGACTGAGCCGTTCAAGAGCAACCTTCGCCTGTCCTGCCATGTCGCCAGTCGGCTGAATCGTCAGCAGGCGATCATAGTCGAGCCAGGCCTGGTGGGGGAGTTCGAGCACCTCTTCGTGAAGCTGTGCCGAACGCGAAAGAGCATCATCGGCCAGGGAGTTTTCAGGATAGGCTTCGGCAACCCGCCGATAAACCGCTGCCGCCTGTCGGGCATCCTCGGCAATGCGGCTGACTTGGTGCAACCCTTCCCAGGCCTTGCCCACCATGAACAGAGCATCGGCCCCACGCCGGTCCTTCGGAAACTGCTGGTGAACAGCACTGAACCTGTCGATGACCTTCTGCCACTGGTCGCGATACATCTGTTTACGCGAAGAATCCTGCAATTCGTAATAGGCCTTACGCGCCGACAGGTAGGCCTGCTCAGCACTGACAGCCAGGGCGTTCGCTGCACACATCAGCACCAGGGTGACGACAATACAGAATCTCGGGCCGAACATTCGCATCGGTCAAAGTTCTTTCTTCAGTTGGTCAATCAGGTTGAGAGCTTCGATGGGGGTCAGCACCGTCACATCGATGGCAGCCAGCCGCTCCCGCAACGGGTCAGCCTGTTCAAACAGGCTGAGCTGAGGCGAGGTAACAGCCGGGCGACCTCTGCCCGAATGAGCCAGGCGCGGCGCGCCGGCAACGTACTCTCCAGCTTCAAGGTTGCGCAGAACCTCCCTGGCCCGATCGATGACCGGTTTGGGCAGACCGGCCAGCCGCGCCACCTGGATCCCGTAAGAATGACTGGCCCCGCCCTTGACAATCCGCCGCAGAAAAACGATCTGGTCGCTCCACTCCTTGACCGCCACATTGTAATTCTGCACCCGCTCCCGCGTTTCGGACAGTTCGGTCAATTCGTGGTAGTGGGTGGCGAAAAGGGTTCTGGCAGCCACTTCAGCGTGATCATGCAAAAACTCCGCCATGGCCCAGGCGATACTGATACCATCGAAGGTCGAGGTGCCACGGCCGATCTCATCGAGGACAATCAGGCTGCGAGAGGTTGCGTGGTGGAGTATGTTGGCGGCCTCGGTCATCTCGACCATGAAGGTCGACTGACCACGGGCCAGATTGTCACTGGCGCCAACTCTGGTAAAAATCCGGTCAACCAGACCGATTTTTGCCCTTTTCGCCGGCACCAGGCTGCCGATCTGTGCCATCAGCACAATC
>PKTY01000221.1 GCA_002869725.1 Desulfuromonas sp.
GAATGCGTCGAGTACCACATAATTCCCTCTTCTTCGTCTGGAAGCGACGACACACATCAACTCTCCAAAGACCGAAGCTTTGTCCCCATCGTATTAACGTTATGCAGGAGGATGCCGCTAAGTTCTTCGGCCAAATTCTTTTGGGCAATCATGCCCAGGTTGCGTTGTTCGATCTTGACCGCGACCCATTCACGGATCTCTCTTTGTCTTTTCTGAAATTCCGTTGGAAACTTAATCTCGAAAAAGGAGGCGACAAAAGTGAAATGTGTCTCCATCGACTCTGTTAAGCGAGCCAGGTATTCATGCTCCTCCAGTTGAGTGGATGCGCAACGATAGTATTCGATCAAAGCGCTGAGAGCCTGATGCTGTTTATCGATTTCCGGAATACCGGTTGAATGAATGGCCTGTCCCATGAGCCCCCCTGGGAGAGTCTTGAACTCAATCTTAATTGAATCAGTTATCAAAATTGATGCCAACCTGCATAGCCTTCGATTCGTCGCCGGAGAGTACGCAAAGAGTGGCGCCAAAAACACTACAAACGACCGGTGTTTCTCCTGAAAGAAGTGCCGCACACACACTTTTAAGGAACGTGAACCTTAAGTAACACTTATCACAAACTGGTTATATTGCGACTGTGCCCCACGCGAAATAGCGGATTAAAAAGCAAAGAATTCCCAGGTCAAGGACTGCGAAGCGCTGCTGCGCATTCCGGAAAGTGCGATGGTCTCTTACGGAATCCTCGCAAAAAAACTTGGACAGCCAGGGGCGAGCAGGGCCGTCGGCAATGCAGCCGGGCAGAACCCGGTTGCCGACCTGATCCCTTACCACAGAGTCCTGAGGGTCAGTGGGAAATGCCGCGAAAGAAGGCGATCCTCACCAGAGAACTGCTCACCCGTCACGCCTGAATGTCGCTGTTTGTGAAGAGAGTGCGGTCTGGATGATATCACCTGAAAGGGTTCAGGAGGACCGCAGAGGGAGCAGACACAATAATGGCCGACCTGCTGTTTGCGGTCGGCCTTCTTCACCTTCTGAAAGAATGACGTAAAACAGACTTTGTATCAGTTACGATTGCCCTGAGTGGTCACGCAAAGTGACAGACCAGAGATCAGCCTCTTGAAAAGACTCTTTTTCCCGGGTTCAACCGGCTGCGGCTCTATGATTTCCCTGCGAACTGTGCCGTCGGCATCAATCGTGATCTTTACCTCTGTCTTGTCCATAGCATCCCCCCTGTAGAACGACCGTAATCTTGTTTGTCAAAGATAGCTGATTATCTATAACTTTCAATATAAAAAATGGTTTAAAAAAATATAACTAAAGGCATATTTCCGTCATGAAAATCCGGGAGCCCTCTTCCGGTCTCAATCCTGCTTCAACAGATGCTGGCCGACCCAGTAGCGTGAGAATTGCAACGCCGTACGTCCGCAGCGCTTGCTCTTTTCGTGCGACCACTTAATCGCGGCGTCGGCGACCTCTTCCCCCCAGAGCGGCTCCAGTTCATGCTCGCGGCAGATACGGGCGACAGTGCGCTGCACGACTTCGAGATACTGATCCTGCTTGAGCACCCGGAAGGAGACCCAGAGACCGAAACGGTCCGACAGGGAGATCTTCTCCTCCACCGACTCGCCATGGTGAATCTCCCCCTCCACCATTTTGGCGCCAAGGTTATCCTGGAAATACTCCGGCAGGAGATGGCGCCGGTTGGAGGTGACATAGATCAGCACGTTATCGGGCGAGGCGTATACAGAGCCGTCCAGCACGCTCTTCAGCACCTTGTAGCCGGGGTCGCCCGGCTCGAAGGAGAGGTCGTCGCAGAGGATGATGAAACGGTAGGCCTCCTGACGAATCTGCACAAAGATGTCGGAGAGATGATGCAGGTCGTTCTTGTCGACCTGGATGATGCGCAGCCCGTCAGCAGCGTAACTGTTCAGCAAGGCTCGCACCAAGGAGGACTTGCCGGTACCACGCGAGCCCCAGAGCAGGACGTTGTTGGCCGGATAACCCTTGATGAACTGACAGGTGTTTTCGGTCAGAATTTTCTTCTGCCGCTCGATGCCGAGCAGATCGTCCAATGCAATCTCGTCAACCTCTGCCACCGGATCGAGGTAACCGGAAAAAGAATGACAGCGCCAGTTGGCTGCCCAGGTTTGCGACCAATCGATGGCGCCGACCGCCGGCGGCAAGAGCTGTTCAACGGAGGAAAGCACACGTTCGAGCTGTGCGACAACTTCAGGTTTTAACGGCATCGGGTCTCTCCTTGATCCAATCACGATGTTTCGGAATTGCGGCTTCCGGGCAAAAACCGCCTCAGCCCGGCCAAGCTGGACAACGAGGCTCCTTCTTCACGCAACAGGTTACGGACGCGTGGTGCGACGGCAATCTGCTTCTCGGTCGCATAGGCTTCGATGTTCTGCTTCATGTCTTCCAGGCGATAACGATAGTTCACCATCATCCCGCACGACTCCCGCAAACCTTTCTCAGACAAATCTCCCCGCCAGTTAATCTGTTCAATGCGCGCGCCGTTACCAAGGTGGAAACGGGCCACCGGGTCAAGCGGAGCACCATCTTTCGGACGACGCTCATGGAGATAGCGCGCGCAAAGCTCGACCAGGGGTTCTTGCAAAGCCTCAACCTCCTCAGCGGAGGC
>PKTY01000314.1 GCA_002869725.1 Desulfuromonas sp.
CAGAGGGGACAACATGCACTGTGAAAAACACCGCGTAACCGTTAACGGCGATGAATGCCCTGTTTGCAAAGCGGAAACAGATAAACTCTCCGACTCACGCTGTCAACAATGTGTCGACATGGAAACTCCTGCCAACGCTATGGTTTGTGCATCCTGCATGACCAAACCGGGTCGACCGAACTTCAAAAGACGAAAAAAATTGTCGCTTGTCCTCGGTTTAGATTCAAAAAAAAATCCGGCATCCAAAAAAAGTTAACAGGGCAGTTGCTATTGCGAATCTTACTTGTATAACAACAAGAAAGAGACGAAAGAGCTTTCCACTTGCAAACTGTACCGGGAGGATGTCATGCGCGTTTATTTTATTCGTGTCGGTAAATTGGTGCTGTTGACTGCCCTGGCGACGATCATATCCGCAGCCGTTGTGCAGGCGGATAGCCACGACAATGTCAACGAAGGAAAATACATATCCAGAATCGCCGGGTGCAACGATTGCCACACCCCGGGGTATTTGCTGTCGGAAGGGAACATACCGGAAGAACTCTGGCTGACCGGGGATGCGTTCGGCTGGCGCGGTCCCTGGGGAACGACCTACGCCACCAACCTGAGAAACCTTCTGCAAAATTTCGACGAACAGCAATGGCTCGCTTTTGCCAAAAACATGAGAGCCCGGCCGCCGATGCCCTGGTTCAACCTGAACATCATGAAGGATGACGACCTGAAAGCGCTCTATGCTTATATTCGCCACCTCGGGCCGGGCGGCGAAACGGCACCGGCCTTTGTCCCGCCGGACCAGGAACCAAAACCTCCTTACGCTCAGTTCCCGTCGCCACCACCGCAATAGACGCTTTCGGCTAACAGACCGGGATGTTCCAGCACCGTCCGGTATTGCGATCCCACTTCACAACACAACGGGGGACAGAATCAATTCCGTCCCCCGTCGTTTCGTCGCCGGCTTGTCACCCGGCTATTTCAGAAAAGACTACTTGACCTCGGTGTGGAAGTGGTACTTCCGCTTGGTCCCATCTTCGAACTTGGTACCGATGTAGAAGTGGTAAAGTCCCTTTTCCTTAAGGGTGATATCGGCCCCGAAATGTCCTTCCATCCCGATCATCTTGATCGGCTCACGTTCACTCTCGTCGGGGTTGATGATCTTGACTGCGACCCGACCATTTTCGATCGGCATCCCCTCGCCGCCGTTACCATCCTTGACGAAGCTGACCATCAGGTGATGGGTCTGCTCCATACCCATCTTCGCCATCGCCTCACCGACATTCTTGATATGGGCGCGCGCCTTGACACCTTCGACGGTCATGTCACCGAGCATCGCCATGTCACCCTGCATGCCCATACCGTTGTGATCCATCCCTTCCATCTTGCCGTGGTCCATCCCCTCCATTTTGCCATGATCCATCTTCTTCATGTTCTCATGGCCCATCTCATTCATCTTTTCGTTGCTCATTTTTTCGCCGTGCGTGGCCTTATCCTCGTCCATATTGCTGTGATCGCCGTGGCTCATCGCCAAAAGCGTGGCCGGGACCATCATCAGCAGCGCCATTGCCAGTACCAGGATTCTCGTTTTCATCGTTTCAAGCTCCTTTTTTGTTGTTGTTTACTATTGTATCAGGCTTCCGGTTCCAGTTGTTCGCCTTGAGTCGGTGTTCGCGATTTATCCATTTTCAGTCCGCGCCACATGAAATAGATGACGGGGAAAACCATAAGTTCCATCACGCCGGAAGTGATGACTCCGCCGATCATCGGGGCGGCGATCCGTTTCATCACGTCGGCCCCGGCTCCGTGCGACCACATGATCGGTATCAGGCCGGCGATAATGACGGCGATGGTCATAATCTTCGGCCTGATCCGCTTGACCGCGCCGAAGTGGATCGCCTCGATCAGATCGCCATGAGTCCGCATCCGCCCCTTGCTCACCCAGCTTTCGTAGGCGAGATCGAGGTAGAGCAGCATCACCACCCCGGTCTCGGCCGATATCCCGGCCAGGGCGATCACCCCGACCCAGACCGCCACCGAGAGGTTGTAGTCGAGCAGGAAGAGGTACCAGAAGCAGCCGACCAGGGAGAGCGGCAGGGCGATGAAGATAATCGCCGTCTTCACCATCGACTTGGTGTTCATGTAGATGATGACGAAGATGATCAGGATGGTCAGCGGGATGACCAGCTTCAGCTTTTTCTCGGCCGCCTGCATGTACTCGTACTGGCCGCTCCAGATAATGTTATAGCCGGCCGGCAGCTCGACCTTCTCCTCGATCACCTTTTGCGCATTCTCGACGTAGGTGCCGACGTCGATATCCTTGAGGTCGACATAGACCCAGGCGGTCTGGCGGGCGTTCTCGCTCTTGATTCCGGGCGGTCCCTTCTTGATCCGGATGTCTGCGACCTGGGCGATCGGGATATGCTTACCGTTCGGCAACGGCACCAGGATGCGGCGCAGCGCATCGAAGTCGTTGCGGTAGTCGCGCTGGTAGCGGACGTTGACCGGGTAACGCTCCAGCCCCTCGACCGTCTGGGTAACGTTCATCCCACCGACCGCCGACATGATGATCTCCTGCACGTGACCGACGGTCAGGCCGTAACGGGCGACCGCCTTGCGGTCGATCTCGTAGTCGAGGTAGTTGCCGCCG
>PKTY01000362.1 GCA_002869725.1 Desulfuromonas sp.
CCAGCAGGGTTTGCAGGGGATTAGTTTCGGACCGTTTTTGATCAAACAGGTGGTCACCAGCCTACAGCGCGGGTTCCCCAACCTGAGGATCTTCTCAACCCTGTCGCCGATTCCCGGGTTCCGCAGCTGGCTAGTCACCCAGCTGGCACAGACGGAGCGGATCGCCGACGTGGAGTTGATTGCCGAACTGGTCGCGCAGGGAGCCGGTGAAATGGGGACGCAAGCCGAGCTGGCAGCGATGGTCGATCATCCGCAGTGGCCAGCGAGCCAGTCGGCGGTCGCGATGAAGGAGCCGCTGTTGCGCCTGGCAGCGACCTACCTGCACCAGCGCCGTGACAAGGATAGCGCCCCTCTCGATCCGGTGGCCCGTTTCCACCTTGGTAATGGCGCACGAATCGAACAGCTCAACTGGCAGGGGGACATCTCACCCAAAGGTTTGCGCGAGGCGTGTGGCCTGATGGTCAACTACCAGTATCGTCTCAAGGAGATTGAGAAGAATATCGAGGCTTATGCCGCCGAGCGCACGATTGCCGTCTCGTCGCGGGTCAAGAGTCTGCTACGTGGCCATGAAGAGCAGCGAGGTCTGTCTCGGCTGGGACGATTCCTGCCCCGCAAGGGAGGGAGTGGAGAGTCGTCAGATTCTCAGTCGTGAGGAGACTGTGCTCGATTCTTGCCGAGCTTTGACGTTTCGGCCAGAGAAAACCGGGTTTCTCTGAGATGTGTGCTCCGACAGGCGGGGCAACGTCCGGGGGGAGTCATTCGGCGCCGGTCCCGGAAGCTGAATCCGCAATCAAGGCATTGTGCCGGCAAAATCTCCAGGGCCAAGCCCCTGCGGCGCAGACTTTTCTGCAAATGCTCCAGGTGGTCGGGAATAACTTTTTCGGAGAGGCCAAGCGCCACGGAAATGTCACGAAGGCTTGCAGCGGGGTGACGCTGCAGATGGTCAAGAAGTTGATGGCGAAGGGTGGCGGCTCTTGGCGCGGGGGTCTGTGGGCCTAGAGTCAATGGCCGTCCTTGATGTAACGTTTGAGTTGTTCGATGACAAACTCCTTCTCGTCGAGGGAGGCCTTGACCAGGTCACCGATGGAGACCAGCCCGATCAAATCCCCGCGGTCCATGACCGGCAGGTGTCGGCAGCGGTTGTCGGTCATCAGCGCCATAGCCTCATCGACCGTGGTGTGTGGCGGGATATAGCAGACCTGGGTCGACATGACCTGGCGAACAGCCGCCCGGTGGGAGCAAAGACCCTCCAGATCAACCTTGCGTACGTGATCGCGCTCGGTATAGATTCCGACAACGCCGCTGTCATCGACAACCACCAGCGCACCAACGCCCTTGTCCGCCATCAGCCCTAAAGCATCGAGGACCGATGTCTCCGGGGAAATCTTATAGACCTCACTCCCTTTGGCCTGCAGGATCTGAGTAACCGTCTTCAGCATATTCACACCTCCCTCGCGGGTTGTTTATTGTTGCTGTCCGCTGGCTTAAAACCATGGACCTTAGCCCAAGCCTTTGAGCAATTTCTTCCCCTCACCCCAACTCTCTCTCATGGTGGTAGGGGGAGTGCGACTTTCAGTCGCAAGAGAACCTATGCACTTTCAGTGCATGAGTGGTTCAGTCGTTAAGACCCGGTGTTGAGAAACCGGTCTTCAAGCATGATTTCAAACTCGGCCAGGGCAATTTCATCGACCCCTAGGAACTGGGCTTCGGCAGTGGTTGGCAGCACCATATCCGGAAGGTGCAACAAGCCGAGTCCGATCTTGTGGCATCCTTTATTGGCCAGATTCACCAAAGCGAGGGTCATGTTCTGTGCCATCTCCGCTTGATCATGATGGTCAGAGACAACCTCGCCAATGAACTCGGGCAGGTTCCAGTCGGTCACCAGACGCTGGCCCTGACCGGTATGCATCGCTTCAATCACCTCGCTGACAATTTGCGGTGACAGGTTGACACTGTCTATGTCATCCCTGGAAATCTGCTGGAGAGCCGCCAGCATGAACAGCTTACCGATATCGTGTAGCAGTCCGGCCAGATAGGCCTGGTCGCCGATTGCCTGATAGCCGCAGCGTACGGCGAGCCACTGGGCACCACAGGCGCAGCCCATGGCATGTTGCCAGAGTTTTGGCAGGTAATCCTCAAGGAGCGGACTGCTCTGGAATGTGAGAGCCGTCTGGCAACATCCCTCCAAAATGGTGCAGCATTTCTCGATCCCCAGGCGAGCAATTGCCTCGTTCAGCAGGCGGGTCTTGGGGAGCCCCTGAAAAAATGAGGAGTTGGCCGAGCGAAACAGTTCACTGACGAGCGCCGGGTCACGGCCGGCCAAGCTGCTCAAAGTGGACGAGACCATCTCTTCCTGAGCGAGACTGGCCAGTACGTGTTCAGCAACTTCTTTGAGTACCGGCAGGCGGATCTGGTCGGCCTGAATCATCCCGTCGATAATTTCAGTCAACGAACGGTCGGTCACGGCTATTCTCCCAGCAGGCGGCGCAACTCGTGCAGTGGACGGGGTCGATTGTTACGCGGCAGCCGGCGCATAACCTCCTGCAGGGTGACCTTCCCCTGGGCCGCCTTGGCGATTCCGTCTTCGTAGAGGGTGACCAGCCCGGAACTGGTGATGCTGATCCGGCGAATTTCGTGAACGGTCTTGCGAGCCAGCACCGCATCTTTCACGTCATCGTTGAGAAGCAGGAGTTCAAAGATGCCGACTCGCCCCTTGAAACCGGTGAAACGGCAAGACGCACAGCCCCGTCCGGTCAACAGTTCGGCGCCAGCGAGATCGCCGTGGGTGTAGCCGAGCCGCCGATAGTCATCGGGGGTCGGGGTATAGGGGATAGCGCAGTTTGGACAAACCCGGCGCAGCAGCCGCTGAGCCAGCATGCAGGTGATGGTCGAGGCGATCAGGAAGGCCTCAATATTCATGTTGAGCAGACGCAAAAGGCCACCGACCGTGTCCTCAGTGTGGAAGGTAGTCAACACCTTGTGGCCGGTCAGGGCCGCCTGAATCGCTGTCTCTGCGGAGAAGGTGTCACGCACCTCACCCATGACAATGATGTCCGGATCCTGGCGAACGATATGGCGCAGCGTTTCGGTGAAGGTCACACCGATCTTGGGGTTGATGGAGCACTGGGAGATGCCGTCGATCACATACTCAACCGGTTCCTCGGCCGTGATGATAGAAGTCTCAAGGTCATTGAGGCTGTTAACGCAGCTGTAGAGCGTGGTGGTCTTTCCGGCCCCGGTTGGCCCGGTAACTAACATGATCCCGCTCGGGCAAGCCAGTGCTTCCTCGGTAAAAGTCTGCAACATGCGGGGAGCCATGCCGATGTCCTCGATATCGAGGATTTCCCCTTTTTTGTTCATCAGGCGCAGGACGATTTTTTCGCCATGCACCGTGATATAGAACGAAACACGCAGGTCGAGGGTATCGCCGGTCGCCGGGCTCTCATAGAAAATGCGCCCGTCCTGGTGACGCCGCCGTTCAGCGATGTCGGCTTCCGCCATCACTTTGAGCCGGGTGGTGATTGGTGAAGCCAGGTCGGGGCTGTACTCCTTGTGAATGCCAAGCACCCCGTCACGACGAAAGCGCACCCGCAAGCGATCTTTCATCGGCTCGATGTGGACGTCACTGGCGGCCTGTTGCATGGCATCGTCGAGCAGGTTGTTGACAATACCGATGATCGTGGAGTCGTCAGCCTCGATGATCGTGCTGCGATTGAGACCCCGCTGATAGAGAACCACGGCCTCCCGGATCGCCTGACGCGGGGCAATTGCCGGGATCAGCCGCCGACTGAAAATGCGCTCGGCCGCATCACGGTCCTCAAAATCGAGGGGGTCGGCAAAGGCAACGGTTACCTGCTGGTCGGTGCCGGAGATCGGGACAAAGCAGTGCAAGCCGAACATTTTGGGCGGAACCTTGTCGAGCAGAGCCCGGTCAATCTTGTTGAACTCGGGAAAGATGAACGGGTAGCCGAGCTTGGACGCCAGAGTTTCGATCAGCTGCGACTCATCGATGAAACCATGTTCGACCAGAACATCACCGATCTTGTGGTTCTTTTTTGTCTCTCTTTGAATGGTCAGAGCCGAGTCGAGTTCGTCCTGGCGGATTTTGCCAAGCTCGACCAGCAGATCACCGATTCGGATGTCCAGCTTCAGCCGTTTTAGTGCCTGGTTGAGCTGGGCGTTGTCGATACGCTTGAGCGCCTTGAGGACCTCGACCAGCGAGCGACTGGAAATCAGCTTGGCCTGTACGCGCTTGGCGTAGACCAGGTCATCGATGCTGATCAGTCCTTGCTCGACCAGGGATCGAGCAATCGTGTCCCCGGGGGGGATCAACTTGCCCGGCTGCGACTCGGCAGAGGAAGGGGTATGGTCAGAGGGTAATGCCATGGTAGCAGTCATCCCTACTTCTTAAAATATTTAGCATATTAGCACAAGCTGGCCATCCAGCAAAACGTCGATGTTGCATCAGTCTATGCCTGGCCAGAATGCGGCGGCAAGATCAGCCCCAGAGCAGGCGCAGAGCAAAGATCAGCACGGTTACAGTCACAAAATGCTTGATCCATTCATGGCCTTTGTTGACCGCCAGATGGGAGGCACACCAGCCTCCCAAGGAATTGCCGGCCGCCAGCGCCAGCCCGAGCCCGTAGTCGACCTGACCGTGGGCCACAAAGACCGCCAATGCGACTACGGTGAAAGCGAAGATGACCAGCACCTTCACGGCGTTGATGCGAACCAGATCGAGTCCATGGACCAGCAACCCGGCGATGATGATAAAACCGACCCCGGCCTGGACAAATCCCCCATAAACGCCGATCGCGAAAAAACTCACCAAAAGCACAGCCAGACGCAGCGGAGTGATTGGCATTTCATCACGTCGAATGCGTTTCATCGGGTCGACTGCCGTGAAGATTAGCACGCCGACCATGATGATCGCCAGCAACTGTTTGAACAGCTGTTCGTCAATATTTATGGCCAACCTGGCGCCAAGGTAGCTGCCGACCAGAGCAGGACCGGTACAGATCAAAGCCAGACGGAGCGGGAAGACTCCTTTGCGTTTGAATCCGCTGATGGCGAAGACATTCTGGAAGAAGATGGCAATGCGGTTGGTGCCGTTGGCGGTTGCCGCCGGCAGCCCCAAAAAAATCAGCAGCGGCAGGGTAAGCAGGGAGCCGCCGCCGGCCAACACATTGAGTATGCCGGCAATGGTACCGACCAGCACCAGGACCGGGAGCTGCCACCAGTAGGGGTCCAATCATACCTCCTTGACGAGCAAATCGCGCAAAACCTCGCCGGCCATGGTCAGTCCGAATATCGGCGGAATCACCGATGAGCTGCCAAGAGGGGCCCGACGCTGCTGGTAGTTGCCGTCACTCGCCCCCTCCGGTGTCCCGCGGGGGCCGGACAGGAGACGAAACTCCTCGGTCGAATAGACGACTTTGAGTCCATCCGTGATCCCTCGCCGCCGCAATTCACGGCGCACGACTCTGGCCATTCGACAGCGATGGGTATCGGCCAGGTCGCTGACCAAAATCATCGACGGATCGACCTTGTTGGCCGCTCCCATCGACGAGATGACCGGCAGGCTCCGTTCACGGCAGGTCTGCATCAGGTGCAGTTTGGCCGTAATCTGGTCGATGCAGTCGAGGACGTAGTCATAACCTCGGCCGAGCAGTTCATCGGCCGTTTCAGCCGAATAGAACATCTGCAAAGGCTCGACCTGACACTGCGGGTTGATCCGCCGGCAGCGCTCGGCCAGCACCAACGCCTTGGGATGGCCAATGGTCTCTTCGAGAGCCTGCAGCTGGCGGTTGATGTTGGTGATCTCGATCAGGTCGAAATCGACCAACGTCAGGCGGCCAACCCCACCCCGCACAAGGCCCTCGACGGCAAAGCTCCCGACTCCGCCCAAGCCGAACACGGCAACCGACGCATCCTGCAGCCGCTGCAGGGCTTCGCCGCCGTAAAGGAGTTCCAGTCGGCTAAAACGGTGCATCGTTGTTACTGTTCAAGGCTCCTGACCTTTCATGATGTCGCACCGGCTCCATGCCGGCAGTCGCAGGACACGGCAACTGTTGCCGGTGGTGAGCCGGACCGTCTGTTCTAGGCTCCAGCCGCGCAGTTCGGCAAGCCTGGCAGCAATGATCGGCAGATGGGAAGGTCGATTGTCTCTCCCCCGCAACGGGTAGGGAGAGATGTCCGGGGCATCGGTTTCGAGAACCAGCCAGTCGGCGGGCAGTTCCCTGACCAGAGTGCTCAACCGCTTGGCCTCCGGATAGGTGATCACTCCGCCGATGCCGATGGCAAAACCGAGAGCAATCGCCTCTCTGGCCGACTCCAGACTCCCGGAAAAAGCGTGCAAGATACCCCCAACCCGATCGGCCCGTTCCCGGCGCAACAGTTCCAGCAGTCGGCCGACACTGCCTCGCTGATGAATCAGCAACGGCTTCCCCGCCGCACAGGCCATGGCGATCATCTGTACAAAGACCTGCTCCTGGAGCATCAGCGGAGCCTCGGCCTTACGGTCGAGCCCGACTTCGCCGATGGCCACCGCTCTTGGGTGCTGAATAAGTCGTTCCAGTTCTACCGCCACGCCTGGCCGCCAACTTTGGGCGTGCTGCGGGTGAAGTCCTGGAGCGAAATAGACGCCAGCCAACTTCTCACTCAGTTCCCGCAGCCTATGCCAGCCGTCACTGGTCACCCCGGGAACCACAAAACGCTCGACCCCGCAGTTCCGGGCGGTTGCGATTTCATCCTGTGGATTTTCCAGGACGTCGAGATGCACGTGGGTATCAATCAGTCTGGGCATCGTCGTTACCTGCTCATTATTAGTGCCAGTACCGGTTCAGCTTCAAGAGAAATTACCTTGCGACATCTCGTTAGGCCATGGTAACTCTCATTATAATCATCCTTCAAACTTGGTGCACTGCCTGATCCTAAGAGGGATCGAGCCATGACAGAGCCTATCTCACCACGATCGAATGTCTTGCCCAAACTTGTAGTTTTCAACCTGGGCCTTGGGTTGACTCTCAGTTTTGTCATCCTTGCCGCAGCATCTCTGACCCTTGGCCGGAGTGCCTGGTCCCCCTCCTTTATTGCCGCTTGCCTGCTGTGCGGTCTGATGTTCGGTTCAACAGCATTCTGGAGTGCGCACCAAATCTTGAAAAAACAGCTACACCACCAGCTGACCGACCTTCTGCTGCTGACCGGCGAACAACCACAGCCCGTTGCCGATCTAAACGTATCAGCCCTCGACGCAAAATTCCATCAGGCTCTGGTACAGCTCAGTGCCCTGCTGGTCGACCTGGGGAATACCGTCAACCTGTTCGTTCCTCACTATATGGCGCTTGCCGACGCCAGTCGCTTTCTGTCTGCGCGTTCCGAAGACGGCTTGCAGGCTGCCAGAACGGCGAGAGGCGATGTCGAGGATATCTATCAGAAACAGAAAGCGGTCATGGGTGAAGTCGAGAACCTGACCAACCGACTGCAGGATGAGGCCTCTTTGTCCAGAGAGCTCTCCACCTCCCTGGAGGAGATGGCGGGGGCGATCGAGCATTCGACCCGCAAATTTCACGAAACCAGCGATAACGTCACCCAGATGGTCCATACGATCCAAACAACGACCGCGGAGTCCGAGCGGGTTGCCGAGACCATGGAGCGGACAGCTCACGACCTAGACGGGATCGGTGAGGCCTTGCAGGCTTTGCGCGAGGGGGCTGCACGTTCGGCGGAGAATGCCGAAGAGGTCAAGCAGGATGCCCAACAGGGAGTTGGCCTGGTCACTGGCTTTGTTACTGAGATGGGGCGCATCGACCAGGAGAGCCAGAAGTCGATCACAGCCATGCAGCGGTTGGCTCTCCAAACGGTGGAGGTTACCAGGATCATCGAAGTGATCAAGGAGATGGTCTCCGATACGGAGCTTTTGGCTTTTAATGCGGCTATAATTGCCGCCAAGGCCGGAGTCGAAGGGCGAGGCTTCTCAGTGGTTGCCGAGGAGATCCGGGATCTGGCCGACCGCACCGCCGCCAGTGCCGGAGAGATCGAGGGGTTGGTCAAGACCATTCAGAAGGATGCCCAGCAGGTCAACCTGACTGTTGAATCGACCGGGCGCTTTATCGGCCGCGGCCTGGAGCTATCACAATTGACTGGTGACTCCCTGCGCAAGATTGCCGCGAGTTCCAACGAAGCGGCTAGCACCTCTCAAGGACTCACCGAAAAGGCCGACGAACAGGAGCAGCGGGCTCGAGAACTGATCAATGAGGCCGGACGCAACCTCCGGTCAATCCGCGATATCAGCCTGAGCATGGGGCGCCTCGAAACGTCGGTCGGGCAGATCCATGCCGGGGTCACAGAAATGAAAGGGGCGGCCGACCAGATCTCCCGTGGCTTTGATGAGCAGGTCAAGGCCAACAACGAGTTTGATCGCGGTCTGGCCAACCGAGAAGATCAGGTGAACGCCATTTTTGAGGCGACCCGCAGCCAGATGGAGAAGGCAGGTCGGGTCTTCGAACATTTTGGTCGTTCCGAGCAGAGACTGATCGGCAATGCCGAGAAAGCTTCGGTGATCAACCGCGAACTTGTCGCCCTTGAAGAACTCGCCGGTCGGCTCCGACAGCTGACCGCCAGCGCTCTGGCTGATTCGGCAGACTCAGCCGATGAGAGCGGCTGAGCAGCGTGTGCAGAAACGATTGTTCATCCGATTCAAGGGACGTCTCGTATGGGCTCTCGATCAGGAGTGACGGCCCGCCCCTCTACCCCACTCTCAAGAATCTCCTCGACGATTGCAGCTGTTCGACGGGTAATGTTTCGGCAGTTGGTGAGGTGTTCCTTGCTTTGCCAGCGGTAGTCTTTCGATAGCCCACGGCAGCAAGTGGTCCGAAATGCTTCCCTGAACGCATCAATCAACTGCCGCGACTGCTCGGGTTTGCCAGCCAGCCCCAGGGCCATGACCCCACCGGCCAGGGCGCCGCACAGGCAGCCGCTATCACCGATTCCCCCGCCAAAACCCTCTGCCATGGCAATCAGCTCGGGGTCACTACGCCCGGTGATCGCCTGAACAACCGCCTGGGTGCAATTGTAACCACGGTCGAACAGCTCCCCGGCACGCTGGGCGCAATCGAGCTGTTCGACCTGACGCCAATCAAGAGGTTTGCGCCTTCGCAACAGCTTGAGCATCAGCGGCACTCGAACTCCCCGGGTTTGACCCCGAGTTTGCGCAGCAGGGTGATCATCGGGCACCAGTTACTGAAGGCGCTCTGGAACAGGTTGAGACCGACAAAGGCGGTAAACCAGAGCCAGTAGGGGGAGTGCAGCTGCGACAAGGCGACGCTCAGCATAATGAAAAATCCTGCAATCAGGCGCAGGTAGCGGTTGACGGTCATGATTAAAATCTCCTTTTGCTGAACTTCCAGTCTCTGCGTAGCCAAGCTGTCAGAAATCGACAAAAGGCACAACCGGAAGTCTGTTCATGAACAAGTTAGATGTATCACTTATCTTGTGTGCGCTCTTGCTGTTTTGCAACACGTTTGGACGCTGCATCGAACCCCCACGCCCCCTTGTGGGAGGAAAGGCTAAAATCACCGAATGTTTAGGCCATTTTTTCTCTCGGTTTCTTGAGTATGTAGTAGAGCACCGGAACAGCCATGCGGCTGATCAGCAGCGAGGCGATCTCGCCAAACATCAGCGAGATCGCCAACCCCTGAAAGATCGGGTCGGCGAGGATCACTGAGGCGCCGACCACCACCGCCAGAGCGGTGAGCAGCATCGGCCGGAAACGAATGGCACCGGCCTCGACCACGGCTTCTGCCAACGGCAGGCCGTGACGGATACGCAGCTCGATGAAATCGACCAGGATGATCGAGTTGCGCACAACGATCCCGGCCCCGGCCATAAAACCGATCATGGAGGTGGCAGTGAAAAAGGCCCCCATTGCCCAGTGCGCCGGCAGGATGCCGACCAGGGAAAAGGGGATCGCCGCCATGACCACCAGCGGTGTCAAATAGTCTTTAAACCAACCGACCATCAACATGTAGATCAGGATCATCACGGCGCAAAAAGCTAGGCCGAGATCACGAAACACCTCGAGGGTAATGTGCCACTCGCCGTCCCACTTGATTGACGGCTCCATCGTCACGAAGGGCTGGTTGAGGTTGAAGATCTCAATCTCTTCATCGCTGCCACCAAATTCGCTGGCCTGGAGTTCCGCCAACTGACGATTCATATCGAAGATGGCGTAAACCGGGCTCTCAACCTCACCCGCGACATCGCCGGTGACATAGATCACCGGTTTCAGGTTCTTGCGGTAAATCGGCTGCTCAACCGTCTGTTCGCTGACCGTGACCAGTTCACGCAACGGCACCAGGGGCCCCTGGGGATCGGCCGTCGAACGAACTGAAATATTGAGAAGGCTGTCGATCCTGGCCCATTGACTTGCCGGCAGTTGCAGGACCATGTTGATCTCTTCCTTATCGGCCGGCTGGTGGAACAGGTCGATCGCCTGCCCCTGAGCGGCCATCTGCACGGTCCGGGCAATGTCCCCTTCGCTAAGGCCATTGAACGCGGCCTTTTCCTTGTCGACCTTGAGAACCAGCCGCTTGTGCTCGGCTTCACGGTACCAGTCGACATCGACCACGCCGGTCGTGGCCTTGAAGATATCCTTGACGCGTTGGGCCAGCTTGATCCTCTGCTCATCACTGCTGCCGTAAACTTCCGCCACCAGGGTTGCCAGCACCGGTGGTCCGGGCGGGACTTCGGCAATGGCCACGGCGGCGCCGTATTTTTGGGCGATTTCGGCGATCTCCGGTCTCATGCGTACCGCAATTTCATGACTCTGCAAGGAACGCCGGTCTTTGGGCAGCAGATTCACCTGGATATCGGCAACGGTTGGCCCGCTACGCATGAAGTAATGCCGTACCAGGCCATTGAAATTGTAGGGTGATGCTGTACCGATGTAGACCTGGTAATTGGTTGTCGCCGGGTCTTTGCGGACCACTTCAGCCATCTCGAGGGCGACACGGCTGGTCTGTTCAAGGGTCGAGCCTTCAGGCATGTCGAGAATCACCTGGAACTCGCTCTTGTTATCAAAGGGGAGCATCTTGACCTTGACCATGCCCAAATAGACCATGGAAAAACAGGCCAGCAGCAGCAGGACGATGGAGGCGAAAAAGAGCATACGCGCAGCGGCGCTGGCCAGCAGGGGATCCATGGCCCGGTGATAAAGCCGGGTCAGCAGATCATCCGGGGCATGATCATGATCGACCTGGGCCAGTTCTCCCGCGCCCTTGGTCCCTCTACATTTTGCCAGAAGACGGATGGCAGCCCAGGGGGTGACGGTGAAAGCGATCAGCATCGAAAAGATCATCGCCGCCGATGAGCCGATCGGGATTGGGCGCATATAGGGGCCCATCAGTCCACCGACAAAGGCCATCGGCAGAATGGCCGCGATCACCGCCCAGGTCGCCAGGATGGTCGGGTTGCCCACCTCGGCCACCGCTTCGACGGCAATCGTCATCAGCGATTTTTCACGGCCTCCCGGCAGACGCCTGTGGCGGACAATATTCTCCACCACCACAATGGCATCATCCACCAGGATGCCGATGGAAAAGATCAGCGCAAAGAGAGTAATCCGGTTCAGGGTGTAGCCGTAGAGATAAAAAACCAGCAGCGTCAGGGCAAGGGTGGTGGGAATCGCCAGGAGGACCACCAGTGCCTCGCGAAAACCGAGAAAGAAGAAGATCAACAGCGCGACACCGAACACCGCGATGCCCATATGCAGCAGCAGCTCGTTCGATTTCTCGGCAGCGGTCTCGCCGTAGTTGCGGGTTACACTGACCCTGACGTCGGCCGGGATCATGTTTCCTCTGAGGAGGTCGATTTTAGCTTCGACCGCGTGAACAACGTCGATGGCGTTGGTTCCCGGGCGTTTTGCGACCGACAGGGTGACTGCGGCCTCCTCGCTTTGCCCTGCTTCGCCATAGAGCACATAGGTGTCAGGCTCTTGAGGACCGTCAATAATCTGCGCGACATCGGCGAGATAGACCGCGCGACCATCATGAACTCCGACAACAACCCGGCCGATCTCGGCGGCACTCCTGAGAAACTTGCCGGTCTGCAACATCAACTGGTTGTTGAGAGCTTCAACCTTCCCCGTGTATTGCTGTTTGTTCGCCTGCTGAAGAGCCGGGATCAGTTGTTCTGGTGTCAGGTTGCGTGCCGCCAGTGACAGTGGATCAAACTCAATCCGCACCTGGCGCCGTGTCCCGCCGATCAGTTTGGTCTCGGCGACATTGGCAATGGTCTTGATCTCATCGTCCACCTGGGCGGCCAGCCGTCGCAGCATGAAGTGGTCATAACCCCCGCCATGGAAGGTCAGCGCCAGAATCGGCACATCATCAATGGAGTGCGGCTTGACCAGGGGTTTGGAGACCCCTTGCGGGATGCGGTCGAAATTGGTCGCCAACTTCTGGTTGAGCAGCACAATTGCCGATTCGTCATCTTCACCGACATAGAACCTGACGATCAGCAGCCCCTGACCGGCCATTGAGGTTGAATAGATATACTCGACCCCCGGCAGCTCGTAGAGCAGTTTTTCCATCGGGGTGACGACTTGCTGCTCAATCTCGGCGGGCGTGGCACCGGGCATGCTGACCATGACATCGATCATCGGTACCTTGATCTGCGGCTCTTCTTCACGAGGCAGCATGCTGATGGCCATCAGACCGAGCAACATCGAGAAGATCACGATCAGCAGCGTCAACCGTGAATTGATGAAATATGCAGCTAGCTGCCCGGCAAATCCGGGCTTTTCATGTTTTGGTCCCTTCATTGCGCCGACCCGTCTGCGATCACCTTGAGGGGTTGGCCATCCTGCAGTTCTTCAACCGCATCGACCACAACCTGCTCCCCTGCCTGCAGTCCTGAGAGTATCTCGATACGGCCATCAGATTCAGCGCCGGTTCGAACCAGACGCATCCGTGCCTTGCCCTGTTCCGCAACAAAGACCTGTTGCATCTGGCCAACCTGTCTCAGGGCCGTGCGCTTGATCAGCAAGGTCGTCGACCGACTGTCGACCAGAGCAACGCGGGCAAACTGACCGCTGCGCAGTCCCGCAACATCGGGCAGCGCCAATTTGATTTGCGTGGTGCGCGAAGCCCGATCAACGGTTGGTGAGATTTCCCTGACCTGCGCCTCAAGGGCCAGATCGGCGGCCGGGACAGTCACCGGCAGGCGACTCTCAAGGGTGAAATTCTGTAAAAGGGCCGCGGGGACCTGGATTGCAACCTCGAGGGCCTGGCCTTTTTCCAGCTTGAGCAATGAGACCCCGGGCGTGGCCAGATCTCCGACCTCGACCATTTTGTCGGTGACTGTTCCCGAAAATGGGGCTTTAATTTCGGTGTAGCCAAGCATCGTTTGCGCTTCACGGTAGGCCTCTGCACGAGTTTGCGCCAGCTCTTCGAGGGTTTTGACACTCTCCCGAGTGGAAGCATCGACCTGGAGCAGTTTGCTCTCGCGCTCCAGATTGCGCCGGGCTTGATCAAGTTGAATTTCAGCCTGCCGTGCCCGGGCGTTGATTTCTTCGGCGGAGATTTTGACCAGCAAGTCTCCCTTTTCGATCTTTGAACCGATCTGCACCGGCAGTGCAACGACCTGGCCGGCAACACGCGATGAGATCGTGGTCTGTTCAACCGCTTGCAGCGTTCCGGTCAATTCAATTTGAACAGGAACCGTGCTCAGGGCCAGAGGTTCGACCCGAACCTCAACCTGTGGCAGAGATTCGAGCGTCGATGTCTCAACCGACTCATTACAGCCGGTGACAATAAACAGGGTTAAAACGGCGAAAAAACGTGCGCTTTTGCTGAATGTCATGGTTGGTTCTCCATGCTTTCGTTTTGGTGAAAGTCTTCCGTATATTGTGGCAATCCGGCCGCGCGTCGCAGGTCGGCGATGGCGACCTGTACTGCAGAGGACGCAAGAACATGACGAACCCGGGCATTGATTAAGCGATTCTCGCTATCAATGAGCTCAGAAACCAAAAGCACCCCGGCATCGAATCGGGCTTTGGTCAAACTTTCGCTTTCAACGGCCTGTTCAACCATCTTCTGCGTCACCTGCTGCCGCTGTCGAGACAACTCCAAGGCCAGCTTCGCCTGGCTCACTTCAAGGGCGAGTGCCAGTTCCAGTTTTTTCTGTTCGGCTCGTAATGCACCCAGTTGAGCTTCGATCAAGGCGATTTCGGCGGCAGACTGGTGACCATCAAACAGTTTGAAGTTCAAATTCACCCCGGCCATCCACGAGTCACCGTTGCCGCCGAGGACCGTTCCCTGGTCATAGTCGTAACGTGCAAATCCATCGACTGTCGGTAAGCGACTGCCGCGCGCGGCTGCCAAGTGTGATTCCGTCGCCTGCAGAGCTGCCGTCAGCTTTTTCAACTCCGGACGCTGAGCCGGATTGGGATCGCTTGGCAACTCAGGGTGTTCATCATTCTCGACTCTGACCTGCAGATCATCCGCGGGAAGCCCCAGCAGGGTCAGAAAAATCCTTTTGGCCATTTCAAGGTTGTGTTGGGCCTGAACCAGATTCTCGGTCGCCTGCGATTTCTCCACTTCAAGGTTCAGCAAGTCATGCTTGAGAAGATCACCGGCATCAAAGCGAGACCGAGCGGCAGAAAGTGAAGAGGTGATCGCCTCCAGTCCTTTTTGACGGGCCTCGATAACCTTGACGCCTTCTATGATCTTCTGAAACGATTGAAAGACTTCAAATTCGAGACGCAGAATAACCGTATCACTCTCTGCCGAGGAGAGGTCGACGCCAGACTTGGCGGCATTTATATGAGCGATATCCTTGCCACCGTTGTAGAAACGGTACTTCAGGTCGACACCCAGGCCCAGGTTGTCGGTACGCCCGGGGTTGTTAAAGTCGATGCCGGGATTAAACTCTCCCTGGTTGAGAATATTGCCGAAGGAGTACATTGGGTTGTTGGTCTGGCTGTAACTGCCAAACAGTTCGAGCTGCGGGTAAAAGCCAACGCGCGCCTTCTGCACCATGGCATCGGCCTGTAGCATCCGCTGGACAGCAAGCTTGCTGTCCGGGCTGTTCTGCCTGGCAAACTCGATCGGCCGGCGAGCTGTCCAAATATCAGGGATATCCGAACCGGCAGCAAACCCCGGTGTGCAGATCAGTATGGTTAGAAGAAGGAGTAGGTATTGACTTGCTTTCATTGCTCACCTTGCCACTTACTGTCGATGTGTGGCCCGCAGGGTTCGAGAGCGGGCGTGGTGGTCATTTGAGTCGTTTATCCTGCCACCGAGCGGTATCATTTAAAAAACATAACATTCAATAAAGTATATATATTGATAAAAGTAAATTGTCAAGAGACATCTCGCAACAAATTCAAGCACCAACTATAGCAACAAAAATGAGCTATTGCTAACAGACCTCCCTCAAATATCTCGGTGAAGAGTTCAAGCAACGGCTCCTCTTGGTCAAAAATACTTTGCCATATAACATAGTTTGATTTATTCTGCTTTACCGATACATCAATGAAGACTGATGTCTTTGATCATCAACTCAAACTGCTGAGAAAAGGAGTGGCAAACATGAAACGTAGCGCAATCGTGTGGTTGGTAAGCTGTTTGATGCTGCTGGCCGGCTTCGGTCAGGCCATCGCTGAAGAGAAGAAGGACCCTCTGGCGGCCTGGCAGCCGAAGTTCGACCCAAGTGGCGCCGAGTATACCTACATTCTCTCCAACATCTCGCACCCGGTCATCGAAGGTGTCGGCTTCGGCTATCGCCTGCGCGATCGGGTCTGGGAAGATTCCAAAGGCCGCCTTTATGTTGACTTCCGCCCCCTGGCCCAGATGGGTGGGGAGAAGGACGTGATCAACAAACTGAAGCTCGGCGCCGTTCATGGCATGCTCAGCTCTTCGGTCGCAGCCCAGAACGTAGCGGACACCCTCGGCATCGTCAACATGCCCTATGTGGTCGATACCTTCGACAAGCTCGACACCTTCCGCAACACTCCTCAACTCTGGAAGCCGTTCTCTGAGAGCACCCTGCGGAGCGGTATCATGACAGTCGATGTCACCGGCTACGGCCCCTATGGCTGGGCCACCAACGACCCGGTCAAGACCATTGACGATGCCCGGACAGTCAACTTCCGCATTGCCGAGGCTCCCCTCAACGCCGACTTTTACAAGGCGTGGGGCATGAAATTCACGGTCATGCCCTGGCCGGACGTTCCCCAGGCCCTGCAGACCGGTGTGATCACCGGTTTGGATCACACCGCCATCGTTTGCAACATCACCAAGAAGTTCAACATCGCCAAGAACTTCACCGAGCTCGACTATGCCCAGGGCCTGTTCATTCACCTGATGAACAAGCGCTGGTTCGACAAGCTTCCCGCCGACCTGCAGAAGGTTCTGATGACCGCCATCGAGGAGGAGAGCGCCAAGACCCGGGAGTTGACCCGCAAGCAGCATGACGAGNCCAAGGCCAAGGAGGCCGGGGTCACTTTCCGCAAGCTCTCCGACGCCGAGCGCCAGCAGCTCATCGATATGACCGCCCCGGTCTTCGACAAATGGGGAGAGAAAATCGGCGCCGATTACTTCAACGAGGTACGGGCCGCCCTCAAGTAATTGATTCTTTCATTTAAACCCGTTATCTTTGCGGCCGGGGAGGACTCTCCCCGGCCGTTTTTGCACCCTTGCCCGGGACGAAAAGATGAGGAAACTGATCCGCACCATCCATCGCCTGCTTGCCTTCGTCGAAGACTGGAGCTTGTTTGTGACGGTCTCGGTCGCCCTGGTCGTGGCGATGGCCAATGTCATGCTGCGCAAGATGACCAGCGATGTCAATCTCTACTGGTCGGACGAAGTGGTTCGCAAGGTAATCTTTTTCAGTACCTATGTCGGCTGTATTACGGCGATCCGCAATCGCTCTCTGATCCGCATTGACGCTCTGCCACAGCTTTTTCCGATCCTCAAAAAACCACTGACGTTAGCCAGCCACCTCTCGGTAATGATCTTTTCAGGCTTCATGGTCTGGCTGGGGGTCGGTCTGACCCGCATGATCTATCAGGATCAGTTTGCCAAAACCGCCTCGCTACAGATTCCGGAATGGTATTTCTATGCCGTCCTGCCGGTGGTCGGTGGCATGATGTTCGTGCGCACCCTGATCGTTGCCGTTGAGGACTGGTTCGGCATCGACCTGAGCAGTGCACCGCAAACGGCCAAGGAGGGGCAAGAAGGCTAGCTCACCCATTATTATGGATACCAACTACCTGATTATTATTGGTCTGCTGCTTGGCTGCCTGGCCGGAACCGTACCGGTGTTCATGGCCCTGTTCTTTACCGGCATGGCCGGCCTGGTCTGGATCGCCGGAATCGACCCGCTGATCGTCATCGAGGTCCTTTACCGCAGCATGGACAAATTCGCCCTGATCGTGGTGCTCTTTTTTGTCTTGTGCGGCAACATCATGACCACCGGCAGCATCGTCGAAAAGCTGATCAACACCGCCAATGTGCTGGTCGGATTCCTTCCCGGAGGGCTGGCCATGGCCGGGGTGCTGGCCTGCGGCTTCTTCGGCGCCATCTCCGGGTCGACGGTCGCCACTGTCGTCGCCATCGGCGGTTTTATGATCCCCGCCCTGCTCAAGCACCAGTACGACGAAAAGTTCTCTGTCGGCATCATGACCACGGCGCCGATCCTCGGTGTGGTTATTCCACCGTCGATCTCGATGATCCTCTATGCGATGGTCTCCAACGACCCGCTGGAGAAGCTGTTTCTAACCGGTTTCATTCCCGGGCTTTTGATCATCCTCGGCATGTCACTCTATGCCTGGTTCTTCTGCAAACGCAGCGACCTTGAGACCCTGCCGAAGCCGACTCTGCGCCAGTTGATGTCCACTATTCGCACCAGTATCTGGGCACTGATGCTGCCGGTCCTGATCTTCGGCGGCATCTATTCGGGGGCTTTTACCGCCAACGAAGCCGCAGTCGTCGCCTGCTTCTATGCGTTCTTCGTCGAACTGTTTATCCACCGCGACATGAAATTCCGTGATGTCAAACGGGTGGTGACCTCCTCGGCGGTCACCTCGGCAACACTGCTGGTGATTGTCGCTGGGGCTTCGGTCTTCGGCTAATACCTGACCTTCGAGCAGATTCCCAATCAGATCGCCAACGCCGTGGTTAACAACATTCAGAGCACCTGGGTGTTTCTGCTGGCCGTGAATATTCTGTTCCTGATTATCGGCATGTTCATGGACATCATCTCAGCGACTCTGATTTTGACCCCGATTTTTCTGCCGTTGCTCTCCAAGTTCGGCATCGACACCATGCACTTTGGTCTGCTGATGACCCTTAATCTTGGCATCGGCTACTGCACCCCCCCCCCTTGGAGTCAGTCTCTATATCTCGGGGGCAGTTGCCGACCGCGACCTGTTGTATGTTTCGCGGGCGGTTATTCCTTTTCTGTTGATTCAGATTGCGATTCTGATCCTGCTAACGTATTGGCCGGACATGGTGCTGTTCCTGCCGCGTCTTGTCTATCCTTAGCTGGCTGATCTTACCCGGGAGGACTCCATGGATTTCAAGATTCTGATCCCCGTCGATGGCTCGAACACTGCCGGACGTACCCTCGAAAATATCATCGCCGTCAAGGAACGTTTCCCGCAGCGGTTGACACTGCTGCACGTGGTCGATGTCGACAAACTCGCCTATCGGATGATCCCCGACTTTCAGGTCGACATGATCCGAGCCAATGCCGGCAAGGCCGGGGAGCAGGTGCTGGAGGAGAAGAAAAAAGTGCTCGAAACCGCCGGATTTCAGGTCGATGCTCGGCTCAAGTTTGGCTCGCCACGCCAGACCATCTGCAAGGTGGCCAACGAGGAACCCTTCCAGTTGCTGATTATCGGCCGACGTGAGAGTACCGGGGAGATCCGGGATGTTCTGTTCGGCTCGGTGGCCAACTACGTCCTGCACAACGTCGCCTGTCCGGTGTTGCTGTTCTAACCAGCACTAACCTTTGCTCGCCCTCAGACATATTGCAGGGCGCAAACAGTCCTGTTTGCCATGATATCGAGCAAGGCTCTGTGGCGAATCTTTTCTGACAGACCCAATGAAGACTCCGACGCTAAACTCCAAAGACCGCCGACAACTTGACAGCCTCGGCATCCCCCTTGACTCGGCCCTGCAGCAGCTCGCACAACTCGGCAAGGGGCAAGCCTGGGTGCCCCTCGACCGCCCCTGCACCGAAGGAGACGGGATTGTCCGCATCGCCCCTCAGCGCTGGGAGGAGTTGAAGAACACCTTTAACGAAGCCGTATCCAGGGAGCGCATTTCCAGGTTCATTCCGGCATCGGGTGCCGCAACTCGCATGTTCCAGCCGCTGACAATCGCCCGTCAGCAGCTGGGAGATTCTCGGATACCATGGCCCGAGGGTGAAGCCGGCGAGCCGCCGGCCGGTCTGGTACGCTTTCTCGACCAGCTTCACCATTTTCCGTTCTACGACGATCTGGAACGAACAGTGGCCGTTGATGGCTCCAACCTGACTGAGCTTGTCGCCGGCCGGGATGTCGCCACCCTGCTGCGCTATCTGCTCGACCCCTGCGGTCTTGGCTATAGTCAACAACCGAAAGCCCTCCTCCCTTTTCATCGTGAAACGGACGGAACCCGTACCGCGTTTGTCGAGCACCTGGCGGAAGCCGCATTGCTCAACGGCTGTCGGGGAGAGGTGAGGCTGCATTTTACGGTTTCACCGGAGCACCTCGATCTTTTTCGAGCCCAGGCGGCAGCCTGGAGAAAGAGACTGACAGAAACTTACTGCTGCCAGTTCATCATCGGTTATTCGACCCAGAAATCCTCCACCGATACCCTGGCTCTCGACGGTGCCGGAGATGTTTTGCGCAACGAGGACGGATGCCTGCTCCTGCGTCCCGGTGGTCATGGCGCCCTGCTCGACAATCTCGCCGAGCTTGATGGCGATATTGTTGTGATCCGCAATATCGACAATGTGGTGCCGGACTGCCGTAAACAGCTCAATCTGGACTGGAGCCGCAGACTGGCAGGGCTTCTCCTTGAACTGCAGCAGGAGCAGCACGCCCTGCTACGGGAACTGAACAGGCATGGCGACGATCCGCTGCTGCGGGATCTGGCTTTGGCGTTTTTATACGACCAGATGCAGGTCGAAATACCCCTCGATCTCAATCTGGCTGGCCTGATCGATCAGCTCGACCGGCCTCTGCGAGTCTGCGGCATGGTGGAAAACAGTGGTGAGCCGGGGGGCGGGCCGTTCTGGGTGAGGGATGGTTGCGGGCTGAAGCGCCGCCAGATTGTCGAAGCTTCGCAAATCGATATGCGTGATGCCGACCAGGTTCAAATCCTGGCGGCTTCAACCCATTTCAATCCGGTCGACATGGTCTGCGCCCTGCGCGATTGGCGAGGACGCCCCTACGACCTCAAGCGTTATATCGATCCCGACGCAGTGATCATTGCCAGCAAGTTTCAACAAGAGGAAGAGATCCGGATTCTCGAACTTCCCGGGTTGTGGAACGGTGGCATGGCCGGCTGGCTGACCCAGTTCGTCGAAATCCCTGCGGCAGCGTTCAACCCGGTCAAGACCCTGTTCGATCTGCTGCGCCCGGCTCATCAGCCCTAAAGGCTATACCCCGGAGGGCACACTTGCCAAGGTCGTCACCAGCTCGGTTCCGAATTCCCGGCGCTGCCAACTCTTAAGCCCACCGACCGTCCCCAGGTCAGAAAGAGTTTGAGGGCGGACCCCCACCAGTTCATCGAGAACCCCGTTGTTGATCAGCACTCCCGGCTCGATTGCGAGCTCCGCAGCTCTCTTCAACCGCCACCCCTTGAGGGCTTTGAGAGCCCGCTCCGTCAGGGGATCGCGTACCGACCGTGAGCGCTGAGGAAAACTGGGGAGTTCCATCTCGGGGCAGTCGAGCCCCCGTCGCACGCACTTGAGCAGCGGCCTGCCGTATCGTTGCGCCAAGCGCTCACCGACTCCATCGCGAGAAGCCAGGGCCTGTTCGGTCTGCGGGGCAGACCTGGCGATTTCCAGCAGAACCTGATTGCCGATCACCTTGAAAACCGGCCGGTCCCGGCGTTCCCCCTCAGTCTCCCGCCACTGGAGCAGCGCTTCGAGAACTCCGAGCTGACGTCGGTCGAGCTGGTTCGCTCCTTTGAATCTTAGGCACAGAGGACCCTGGTGAGTATCGAAGCTCACTTGTTCGAGCAGGGCAAATTCCTCTTCGGCCCATGAGAGTCGCCCCAGTTGCCGCAGGCGCTGTTCGAACAGCGCGGCGAGACGATGCAAATGACGGGTATCTTCGGCCGCATAGGCAATCATTTCGCTGGAGAGAGGGCGCTGCGACCAGTCCGCTCGCTGAAAGCGCTTGTCGAGCTTCACATCGAAATATTTGCCGAGCAGGTCGGCCAGCCCGATTTTTTCCTCACCGAGCAGTTGGGCCGAAATCATGGTATCGAACAGGCCATCGACCTCCAGGTTGAAATCCCTGCGCAGGCAGCGCAGATCATAGTCGGCGGCGTGAAACAGTTTGCGAATCGACGGGTTACCCAGCACAGAGCGCAGAGGGTCAAGATGACCGCACCTCAGCGTATCAATCAGGAGGGTCTCCTCCGGAGTCGAAACCTGCAGCAAGCAGACCTTGTCGCGATAATGGTGGAGGGAGTCGGCTTCGAGATCGATGGCGATGATGGTCTGCTCGGCCAGGCGGCGGGCCAGTTCGCTGACTTCACCCTGGGTGGTGAGTATCGCAGGTTGCATGTTGATCTATCCTTTAACGCTTCGGCCTGCTGAAAACCGTCAACCGGTCAGGCCATCCCCTGCAGGTAGTTGAAAAGCGATGTTCCCGTAACCTGCTCGTTGCGGGAAAAGGCCTCAAGCACACGGCGCCCCTCAGTGGAGAAGGGGCCGCATTGAGACAGGTCGATCAGCAGTCTCCGACATCCCATAGAGCGCAACTCGCCAAGATGTCCGAGCAGCGAAAAATCCCGCTCCGAACGCACAATCGTTAGCCCGGCTTTCTTCTCGGCCCGGTAGCCTTCGCCGCGATCAGAAAGGAGCGGCCGGTCTGGTTTGACCCCGCGCAGCGGCATGCGCGAGACCATCAATGGCAGGTTTCCATAGATGGTGACTGCCAGCGGCAGTCCGGTCTGACGGCTGAACAGATCAGTCAGGTTTGTGCGATCATCTTCCACGTAGCAGGTCGCAGCCACGATGTCGAGTTCGCGCCAGGCCAGAGCCGCCTGGCTGTTGAGGGTGAACAATCGATAACCGGTTTCCAGCAGCAGATCGTCATAACCGGCAAACAGTTGGAACTGACTGATATTCTGCAAGCGGAAGCGCCGAAAGCCACGGTTAAGGAGCTGCACAACCTCACTTTGAAAAAGTGGCCAGTCCTCGTCGAAGATCGCCAACGGCAGATCCCACACCAGTTTGTCAGACTGACGCGGATTGCTCCGTTCATGAACTCCCGGAGTCAACTGAAGATAGAGAGAATCGATCTGCGGATTACGTAGCAGGTGCTGATCTCGGCTCTGGCTGATCACGACCCCTAGCCTTTCTGGCTGGGAATCCGCCTGACCTGTTTCCTCAGGCAGAAGGCTGGCAAGGGCCCTGGCGCGGCGCTCGGCCCGGTCCGCTTGGCGTCGCTTAGACAGTTGTCGATCGAGTTGCTGATAGAATTCCCTACGCACCGCATTAAGCTGGCTGGGGGGAATCACCACGGCGGGGAGATCATGGCTAAAAAGCTCTGTCAATTCCAAGGGAGCCTTGCCGGTTTTACTGAAGGACTTGGTGAGGATCTCCTGAGAGAGAGGCCGATCAGTCGCCGTAAAGCTCTCCACGGTGAAGGATTGCTCAAACTCCGTGCCGGCACAGCTGGCATGCAATCGCAGAGTGTCACTGGCGGGCATCTCAACCGTCAGGCGCAGAGGGAGTGGTTGTGAGACCGCGTCTGCCAGTCGTCTGCGACAGGCTGCCTCGCTCATGGTAAAAGCCTGGCCGGAGGACACCTTGAACACGGTGTCCCCCTTGCGAAAGGCGCTCCCCGGCGGAGTGCCAACAGTTACCCGGCTGCGCGCCGCAACCTGCTTGACCGTCCGGTTTCCCAGCCGCAGTTCACGGATTGTAAAGGCGGTTCCGGGTTTGTCGCTCCCCGGCTGAATGCGCAGCCGATCGCCGACATGCAGGGGGTGGCGGCTCAAAAACGTCAAGGTTTTGGTTCCCGGTTGTTCGACCACCCCAAGGCGTTGTCCGGTTGCACCCTGAACCCCGGGATTGACGATGTCCGCCGGTTCCGGGCCGGGGAGAAAACCCCGGGTCGGCAGCCGACCGAACGATTCTTTGAGTCGTTCTTTGGCGGCGGTCACCGCCTCGACACGCTGTGCCGGAGAGGCGTCAAGGGCCTGCCGGTAGGCCGCAACTACGTTGGCCACGTACTCGGCCCCTTTCATGCGCCCCTCGATCTTGAAGCTCATGACCCCGGCTCGGGTTAGTTCCGGGAGCAGGTCGATGGCAGAGAGGTCGTTGGGTGAAAAATAGTAGCCGTCTTTCCCCTTGTAGCGGTAGCGTCGCCGGCAAGGCTGGGCACAGCGGCCACGATTGCCGCTCATGCCGCCAAGCCAGGAGGAAAAGCTGCACTGCCCGGAGAACGAGAAACAGTGCGCACCGTGAACAAAGTGTTCAAGGCCAATCCGGCTGACTTTCCCGCGAATATGGGCAATTTCCTCAAGGCTCAGTTCCCGGGCCAGCACCACCCGGGTGAACCCCATCTGCTCAAGCTTCTGAGCACCCGCTGCATTATGCACCGTCATCTGGGTCGAGGCGTGCAGATCAAGATCGGGGAAGAAGTTGCGAGCCAGGCGCCAGACCGCCAGGTCCTGAAGGATCACGGCGTCGACAGCCATGGCTTCAACGGCAGCCAGAACATCGATCAGTTGCGGCAGCTCGCACTCCTTGACCAAGGTGTTCAAAGTCAGGTAAACCCGCCGGTCAAGGCGATGGGCGTAGGCGATCATTCGCTCCAGCTCAGTCAAAGAGACATTCTTCGCCTTGGCCCGTGCCGAAAACTCTTTGAGTCCGACATAGACCGCATCAGCACCATTTTCCATGGCGGCGAAAAAAGCTTCCAGGCTTCCGCAGGGGGCGAGTAGTTCAGGTTTTTGGGTAGAAGAGGGCTGTATCATAACTTTGGGGGCATTATATCTGGGAATTGCTCGCAATACACGACATTTACGATTCAAGCGGCGGCCGCTTCAGTCTTTTTTTCGCAGCCTGCTCTTGCGTGAAGGTCGTATCGTCGTCGAAAAGAAGAATAGAAAGTGAACTGTAACCACCCATCACTATTTGATTTTAGCCTCTCCTCCCTGGATGGGAGAGAATTGAGGAGAGGATGCCCCCCCCGGATTTAGGAATTTACCCTTTTAGCCCAGCAGCAAACTGGTTATGATGAACATCACTTTCACTGCAAGGATTTTTGATTGATATGGCTTTCAACCTGAAAACCAAGATCTGGCAGACTGGAGCCCTCGACTGGTGGGGGATGATCGGCAACGAGGATGTCTATCTCGGCAGCCGGGAGTTCCCATTGCCCCCTGCCGAAGGTGACGAATGGCACGTACGTTCGACCGGCGACCTGTTCAAGGTGATCGATGGCGAAATCTGTAAAACCGGCAACAGACCTTATCAGTCCCCGGCCTGGTAGACATGTCTGCTGAAATTCTGCAGATACCGGTGCCCGGTTCGGACAATTTCAGCTATCTGATAATCTGTCAGACGACCGGCAAAGGCTTGGCCATTGACCCCGGCCGTGATCCCGATCCTCTCCTCGCGGCAGTCCACGAACGCAAGGTGCAGCTGGAAATTGTCGCCAACACCCACGGGCACCAGGACCACATCGCCGGAAACCGTAAAGTTCTGGGAACGAGCAGTGTGATCCTGGCAGCCCACCCTGCCGACGTTCCGAGGGCCGACCTTTTGCTCGGTGAAGGGACCTGTTTGTCTGTCGGCAACCTTACCATCGAAGTCCTGCATACCCCAGGGCATACCCCTGGGTCAGTCTGCTTTCATCCCCCAGGGGCTCTGATTACCGGCGACACCCTGTTCGTTACTCGCTGCGGCCGGGCCGACTTCCCTGGCAGCGACCCGGCTGCTCTCTACCGAAGCCTGCTACGCCTTGCCACCTTTCCGCCCGACACCCAAGTCTTCCCCGGCCATGACTACGGCCCCTGCCCCCACTCGACTATCGCCTTCGAACGACAGCACAACCCCTATCTACAATGCCCCGACCTGGAAAGTTTTTTGAGGCTGCGCATGGGAGCGTGACTGGCGTCGTTCGGCTTTCGCGTACAGATCAATCCTTTCCCTGAGAGTTGTTGCGATTCAACTGTTCAAAGAGAGCAATCTGCTCGGCCATGCTCAGCTTCTTACGACAGCCGGCCGAACTTTTCAGGCAAAGCCGGCACCTGTCGTCACTGCACCATTGACACTGACGGCAGTCGGAACAAGGATGCTTTTTCCCCTTTTCTGTCCGGTTGCCTGAATCCATCATTCACTCTGCCTGACGCGGGGATCTTTGGCCGCTTACGCTATCGAGCCCACGCTTTCATGCGAGGCCGCCCTGATAGTCTTCACAAAAACACTGAATCATTAAACCGAATCTGTCCGACAGCAAGGATTATCTTTTGCTAATACAGCCATAACATACTGTAATTATGTAATAAATATTTTTTATGTAAAAATTATATTTTTTTATCTTTTTTACTTGACGTTAGCGTAGGCTAATGGTAAATATTTAAGCAACAATAATTAATAAAAATTAAGCACAACGGAGGCCACCATGAAAACACAAGCCAAAATGACCGAAAACATAAAAAGCACCTACATCGTCTTCGTTATCGCTTTCCTCGGCATCTTCGCTTTCCTCTCCGCCGTACTGATCGCCTGGCCGGCTTTGGCCTACATCGCTTCGCGCCTGTTCGGCTGACATCAGCAAAGCTGTTTACCGGGAACATTTCGTCAATCTAATTCCCCACCGGGAGTCAACTTACAAGGAGTCTATCATGAGCGCAGCTACCAATATCATCAATGTCGCCAAAACCAGTTACACCGTTGCCGTCATGGCCATCCTCGGCGTGTTCGCCTTCGTCTCCTCCATTCTCATCGCCTGGCCGGCCCTGGCGTATCTCGCCTCCAAACTGTTCGTCTGAACAGTTCGTCAAAAAGATCA
>PKTY01000079.1 GCA_002869725.1 Desulfuromonas sp.
CTACGAGGCGATCATTTTTATCGTTTTTCCTCTGCTGGGCAAGGCGGCCCTGGGATTGAGCGTCGGTTTCTATTTCGCCATAACGGTCGCTCTTTATACCGTTTTCTCAACCTTTGTCTCCCTGCACACCGGCGAGCATCGATTCCCCTGAACGGTAACCTCAAACTGGGGATACTGGGCTGACAGGGATCGCCCTCCTGTCGAGTGGAGAGCGGATCTAATCGTCCCGGGCAGCCAGGGCGGAGATGGTCGCGGTCAGGCTATCTTGACAGCTGCCCGAGGATAACTGTTTGAAGCTCAACAAAAATCTGGCCGTTTAAGTCAACAGCAGTCTGGCACCGAACAGCACCAGCAACCCACCCAGGGTCCCCTGTAGCCATGGACGCCAGCGCAGGAAAGTCGGCTGAAAGCTGTGGCTGGAGATCAACACAGCAACCAGCATATACCAGGACATCGAAATCAGGAACATGGCCAAAGCGAGCAGCGACTTACCGACGATGGTGAAGTGCGGAGTGATAATCATGGTGAACAGACTCAGGTAGAACGCCCAGGCCTTGGGGTTGGTCAGGTTGGTCAAGAGACCATTCTGCAATGAATTCCAGTTCGAGCGAACCGAGCCCGAAAACTGACCGGGATTGCCGGAAACCGGCTGCACGACCTTGCGCAGCATGGTGAAACCGATCCACACCAGATAACTTCCACCGACAAAACGCAGGATCGTTGCGAAGTGTGGCAAGGCATCAACCAGCACCAGCAGGCCGCCAAGTCCGGCCAGAGCGAACAGCAGGCTGCCTACGGCCACACCGAGAGCGGTCAGCAGACCTGCTCGGCGCGATTCGCCAAGGGCAGTATTGGTGACCAGCACGAAGTTCGGTCCAGGAGAGAGGATCGCCACCACATAGACACTCAAGAAAGTCGCCAGTGCCGACCAGGTTGAATCCATCAGTTGATCTACTCCCTCTGGCTGAATTGTTGTGCCCCCAACAACAGAGGATTCCGGTCAGCAGACAGCTTGAGATCGATTGAGCTTGACGTGACTTGGTACGCGAGCCTCAAGGGGAATGGCGCATGATGACCGCGGCGATGTCGTTGCTCAGCATCGCAATCAGCCTGCTTTCAGCCTCGACCAGGGCAACATGACTGCTGTCGGCTAATGCTTGACGATAAGCAACCTGACCCGTCTCCAGCAGGCTGTCAGCCGCCTCATCGACGATGAACCAGCGAGCATTGAGCTCTGCAGCCCCACCCAGCTCACCATCCAACTGCTCGATGTCGACAACAACACGGAAGTTTGGCTGGAACGTGTTTGGCCATGGGAAAGCCACGACCTCTTCGCTTGCCAATAAGACACCGAGATTATGGCTGACAACGACGGCGATATCCTTCTCCAGCGTCCCGGCCCAGCGGTTGAGCTCGCTGAAGTGATAGCGGTTGCCCTGGCTGCGCGTGACGATTTGGGCGCGCTTGAGGCTGTCGGGGATGGTGACCGGGCCGACCCCGATTCTGATGTCTCGAACAGTCGCCAACGGCTTTGCCATTTCCAGCTGTTTGAGGGTCATCAGACTGAAATAGTTGGTCTGGGGGAGACTGCGGTTGAGGCAGCCAGAGACTGCCAGGCAAAAGAGAAGACCTGCTAAAGCGATGATGGGTGACTGATATTTTGTCATCTCTCCTCGTCCTCCTTGCCAAGCAGAAGTACCTGGGGGTCTCGCTCCAGAGTTGCCAGCAGCGAATGAAGTGATCGGACCGCCAAGGCAAGTTCGGAGGCGATCTGCTCGACATTATAGCTGAGGGGAGATCCCGTACCTATCAGCGACTGCAACCCCTTCATGCTCTTCTGCAGACTGTCAAGGGCCGCATTGAGTTTGGGAATCGACGACTCGTTGACCTGCTCGGTGAGCCCCCTGATCTCTTTGAGAGTGGCCGAGGCTCCGGCAATCGTTTCATGCAAATCCTGACCGATCTTATCGAACGGGATCTGCTGTATCATGTTGAGGATTGTGTCAACCCGCTGAGCAACCGGCAGGGGCGCAGGTAACGTTGGGAAGACCAGGTATTCTCCCTCTCTTCCAAGCTGTGCCGGTTTGGCCTCCGGGTAAAAATCAAGATCGACGAACAGTTGACCTGTGAGCATGTTCCCGGTCTTTAACTGGGCTCGCATCCCCCTGGCTATGAGCTGGTTTACACGGTCTATGCGGCTTGAATCATTCGATGTCTCGAAACGCACACTCGTCTTAAGGTTACTGACAACCTCGCCTCCCCTGCTCACAAAAGAACTCAAGCGTTCCGGTTCAATCACCATCAGAACAGGGACCTGGAAATCGGCTTTAGTGAGATCGTACTGCAGTTCAACACTGACTACCTCACCGACCTGAATCCCCTTGATTTCCACCGGAGCCCCCGGTTTCAGGCCACGAACACTTTCGTCGAAATACATCCGGTAGTAGCGCTTGAAGGTGTAGACATCTTCGGAACTGCTGGACTGGTCGGCATAGAGCGGAAAGGTTCGATTCTCTCCCGCTGCGGCTTGCGGCGGATCATGCTGGCGCATATCGAAAGCGACTCCACCGAGCATAATCGTGGTCAGAGACTGGGTGTCAAGTTTGACTCCCGTTACATCCAGAG
>PKTY01000140.1:0-9318 GCA_002869725.1 Desulfuromonas sp.
CGGGCCACAACGCCAAGCATATTCCCGTCCTCGACCACCGGAATCAGGTGAGTCTTGTGCTCGACCATCAGGTTGGCCACTTCGCTGACCGGAGTCTCCGGGCTGCAGGTGACCAACTCCCGCGAGCAGATTTCTCCAACCTTGCGGGCCGTGACCTTTGCCACTTCCTCAGCAAATTTCTTCGGACTTTCCAGGTAGATGACCCAATCGAACAAGGAAAAAACCGTAGGAATATGCAGGGCCCGATCTTGTTCAACCAGGTCGGTCTGGGTCACCATGCCGACCAGCTGGCCATCAACATCGACAACCGGCATGGCGTTAATGTTGCGTTCGACGAAGATCTTTGCCAGATCGGAAATATCGGCATCTTCAGCCACCGTATGCACTTTGGTGGTCATGATATCGCGGGCAGTCAACATTACCGTTGCTCCTTTTTCAGTGCCAGCCGCGCTGCCGGCAGTTCATCCATAAGGTCACCCGCCAGCAACCCGGCATCCCCATAGCGGGGGGCCAGGCAGTCAGCAGCCAGACCGTGCAGAAAGACCCCCAATGGAGCGGCGGTCTCAGCGGGGAGGCCCTGGGCAAGCAAGCTGCCGATCAACCCGGTCAGCACATCTCCCATGCCACCGGTCGCCAAGCCTGTATGACCGCTCTGATTGACGAAGACCCGCCCAGCGGGGGTCGCGGTCAGAGTGCGCGCCCCCTTAAGAACCAGCGTCACACCATGATGGAGCGCAAATTCGCGGGCTATTGCGAAGCGATTTTGCTGGACTTCGGTGGTCGTCAGGCCGGTCAACCGCGACATCTCGCCAGGATGAGGGGTCAGGACGGTATCGATTGCGCTACGCCGCTGCAAAAGTTCGAGGTGGCCCACCAGCGCATTCAGGCCATCGGCGTCGATCACCATCGGCAGATCACAGTCCGTCACCAGTTCACGAACCAGAGAGGCACAGGCGCTGCCGACACCGAGCCCTGGCCCCAGGGCCAGAGCCTGACGGTTGGCCAGCAAAGCCCGGACAAGCGGCGGGGCCTGGGCACTGAGTTCACCCCCGCAATCCGGCAGGGGGACAGTCATGATCTCCACGCGCTGCCCGGCGACAATCGGCTGAATACTCGCAGGGCAGGCCAGAGTCACCAGGCCGGCACCGCCGCGCAGAGCCGACTCAGCGACCATCACAGCCGCTCCGCTCTTACCGAGGGAACCTGCGACCACCAGCAGATGACCGAACGTCCCCTTGTGGCCGTCCCTCGGTCGAGGCGGGAGCATATTGGCGGCTTCACCCCGGTCGACCAGCAGGCACTCGGCAACGGCACCATCCGTAACTTGCGGCGGAATACCGATATCGACAACCCGCAACTACCCGACATAGCCTGCCCCCGGGTAAGAGACCAGACCGATCTTGGGCAAAGCGAAGGTGACAGTCAAATCCGCCTTGACACAACAACCGAGCACCCGCCCGCTGCTGGCATCAATTCCCGAAGGGAGATCGACGGCCACCACCGGAGCAGCATTCTGGTTCAGCCAGGCGATCACCTCTGTCTGCAGGCCGGTCACCGGTTTGGTCAGGCCGGTGCCGAAGATGGCATCGACCAGCAAGGCGCAGCCGTCCCATCCCGCGACAGCTGACACAAACAGTTCCATGCTGTCGACAAATGCGAGATCTCCGCCACAGCGCTCCAGAACCTCAAGGTTGACAGCCGCATCGCCAGTGATTCGTCCCCGGTCAGCAGCCAGCACCAGGGTTCGCACCGGCCATCCGGCATGATGTAGATGGCGGGCAATCACGTAACCATCGCCTCCGTTGTTCCCCCGACCGGCGACAATCAACACCCCAGCGGCCAGACGTTCCCGGTAGCGATCAACAATCGCTTCAGCCACCAGTCGGCCGGCATTCTCCATCAACACCACGCCAGGGATAGCGAGATCCTCAATGGTGCTGCGATCAGCCTCCTGCATCTGCGCCGCAGTGAGAACTTTCATCACGAAAACGACCTCTGTTCCGGTGGAAGGCGAAAGGAGCTAAACCGTTCAGCAACCGCAAAAGTCATCATGCCTCAAGCACAACTGTGGCTACGGCATAATCACCATCATGACTGTAAGAGAGGTGTACCCGACCAATGCCACGTTCCCTGGCCAACTCGGCGGCGCGCCCGCTCAGCACCAGATCCGGACGGCCCAACGCATCAGGCACCACTTCCATATCGAGCCAGCTCAAGCCGGCACGCAATCCAAGGCCAAAAGCCTTGAGGCAGGCTTCCTTGGCAGCAAATCGGGCGGCAAAATGAGGAGCAGGGTCCTTCTTCCCCAGCGCATAGCGGCGTTCTCCCTCGGTAAAAAGACGTTCGAGGAGACTCGACTTCCCCTCATCGACAAACTTGCGAAATCGCCCGGTCCGAGCCAGATCCGTGCCGAGACCTGCCACCGCCATCCTCAGGCCTCGCGGACAAGCTCGGCCATCTCCCGCACCGCCCGCTCCAGGCCAACCAGCACCGCCCGGGAGATAATGCTATGACCGATATTGAATTCCTCAATGCCACCAATCGCCACCACGGCCTGAATATTGCTGTAGTTGAGGCCGTGACCGGCAAGCATCCTGAGCCCCGATGTGTGGCCGAACTCCACCGCCGCGGCAATCTTGGCCAGTTCGGCCTGACGCTGATGCCCTCTGGCGCTGCAGTAGCAGCCGGTATGAATCTCAATAGCCTCGACCTGCAGCAAGACACCCGCCTCGACCTGGGCCGCCACTGGATCGATGAACAGGCTCACTGGGATTCCTCCGTCTTGCAATCGTGCAACGCCCTGCTTCAGCACCGCCAAGTTGCCAGCGACATCGAGCCCGCCCTCAGTGGTCAACTCCTGACGTTTCTCCGGCACCAGAGTCACATAATCGGGGCGTACCGCCAGAGCAATGTCGATCATCTCATCTGTCGCCGCCATCTCGAGATTGAGGCTGGTCTGCACGGTCTCGCGCAGCAGGCGCAGATCACGATCCTGAATGTGGCGGCGGTCTTCGCGCAGATGGATGGTGATGCCGTCAGCACCGGCCAGCTCACAGAGCGCAGCGGCAGTCACCGGCTCTGGCTCGGTCCCACCGCGCGCCTGGCGAATGGTCGCTACGTGATCGATATTGACCCCGAGCCTAGCCATCGGCTGCACTCCCGTCGGTCCCAAGGCAGCGTTCGACCACATGAGCGATATCGTTGGCCATGGCCGTAATCTCCTGCTGGTCCTCACCTTCCAGCATAATGCGCAATAGCGGCTCGGTACCGGAATAGCGGATCAGCACCCGGCCGCTGTCACCGAGTTGACCGGTCACGGCATCGATCCTGGCGGCAATTTCCGGTATCTCTTCAACCGACCGCCGCTCACGCACTCGCACATTAACCAGCACCTGAGGGAGAGATGTCATGACCTGGGCCAGTTCGGCGAGAGGTTTACCGGTCTCCTGCATGATGGCCAGCACCTGAAGCGCTGTGACCACCCCGTCACCGGTGGTGTTGTGATTGAGAAAAATCATATGGCCGGACTGTTCCCCCCCCAGCAGATAACCGCCGCGACGCATCTCCTCAACCACATAGCGGTCGCCCACCGCAGTCTTGACCACCTTGCCGCCATGACGACGTATGGCGATGTCGAGGCCCATGTTGCTCATCACCGTAGCCACCACCGTCTCTCCGGGCAACCCCCCCTGTCTCAGCAGGTGGGTCCCGCAGATGGCCATGATATGGTCGCCGTCAACTTCGCTGCCGGCCCCATCGACAAAGATACAGCGATCAGCGTCGCCATCCAGAGCGATACCGAGGTCGGCACCATGCTCGCGCACTGCGGCAGCGATCACCTCGGGATGCATCGACCCACAGCCGTCGTTGATGTTCTTGCCGTTGGGACTGACCCCATAGCAGATCACTTCGGCCCCGAGCTCTTCCAAAACCGCGGGGGCCACCTTGTAGGCCGCGCCGTGGGCACAGTCGAGCACCACCTTGAGACCGGTGAGATCGAGGCTGCGCGGAAAGGAGTTTTTCAGGTAGACGATATAGCGTCCGGCGGCATCATCGACTCTGAAGGCCTTGCCGACCGCTTCAGCTGTCGGCCGCAGCGAGTCGATATGATCGGAGTCGACCAGCTCCTCAAGCCTCAGTTCGATGGCATCGGGGAGCTTGAAACCGTCACGGGCAAAGAATTTGATGCCGTTGTCCTGATAGGGGTTGTGGGAGGCCGAGATCACAACCCCGGCATCGGCTCTCATCGAGGACGTAATGAACGCGATCCCCGGCGTCGGCAGGGGGCCGACCAGCAGCACATCGACCCCCATCGAGCAGATGCCTGCCGCCAAGGCATTCTCGATCATGTAACCGGAAAGGCGGGTGTCTTTGCCAATCACGATCCGACTGCGCCGATCCTGATGCTTGAACACATAAGCCGCAGCCCGTCCGAGCTGCATGGCAACCTCGGTGGTCATCGGGTAGACGTTGGCGACGCCGCGCACTCCATCGGTGCCGAACAACTTTTTATTCACTGCGGGTTGGCTCCTGTATTCAATTGAACTTCTGCAGGCGGTTCCGGCTGCGGGGGGAGATAGTCGGGGTCGGGCTTAAGAAAGACCTGCACCTCGACGGTCTTGGCCTCCTTGAGGCCGGTATACTTGCCGATATAACTGAGGGCAACCGTCTGCGAAAAGCTCTCGCGGACCCCGGTCAGGTCGACCCCCTCGGTCGACACCTCAGAGACAGCCTTGAGCTCTGACTCGGCACCGCTGACCGGAACCTTCTGAGGATTAACCTTGAACGTATCGACCATAATCCCTTCTGACGGTACACCGGTCAAAGAGACCACCACCGGCACCTGTTTTTCCCGGATCCGCTCCAGCTTGACATCGACATAAGAGGGGGAGACCCGGGTCACCTTGAGGCCGGTAGGAATATTGAGGCTCTCCTCAAGACGCTTGAACGAGGTCACCCCGGCAGAGAGTGCTCGCAGATCGACAGCAATGCTGATGTCACTGGAGCTGAGATTCATCAAAAGGGCACGCGGTCCGCTGATGCGCACATCCACCGAACTCGGCACCTCGTTGGCAATCATCAATTCCTGGGCCAACCCCCTGTACTCGATCGGAACGATGTAGGCAACCTCCAGCCGCCGTTCCCCCATCACGAAGAACCAGAGGACAATGGCAAATGCCAGCGACACCAGTTTCAGCAGCCAGTTTTCAAACAGGTTACCCAGCATGATCAGCTCTTTTTGCCGCGCAGACGGCGCGGCTCAAGCAGGCGCAGCAGCACCTTCTTCAGGGTCGTACCATCCAGCCCTTTGGTCATCTTGCCGTTGATCACCACGGAGATCCGACCGGTCTCTTCGGAGACCACAATCACCACCGCATCGACCAGCTCAGTCAGGCCAATCGCGGCGCGGTGGCGTGTCCCAAGGCGTGGGCTGACCTCGGTGCTCTGGGTCAGAGTCAGAAAGCAGCCGGCTCGTGTGATCCGTCCCCGCTGAATAATCAGGGCGCCGTCGTGGATTGATGAGGACGGGTGAAAAATCGCAGCGATCAGATCCCCGGAAGGTTTGGAGTCGATCTCGACCCCGACTTCAAGAAAATCGTTGATACCGGTTTCCCTCTCGATCACCAACAGGGCACCAAGCCGCTTCTGAGCCAGGTTGACGCACCCTTTGACCAGTTCATCGATCACCTTGGTCTCTTCGCGAAACGACAGATCGGCGAAAAACGGGTTGCGCCCGACATGAATCAGGGCCCGGCGAATATCATTCTGGAAAATAACCACAATGACCAGGATGAGCGAGGAGAGGAAATTGTCGAGAATCCAGTTGAGGGTGTAGAGGCCGCCAAGCTGCGAGGTGACGTAAATGACCAGCAGCACCGCCAGGCCGAGTAGCATCTGGACGGCCCTGGTCCCTTTGATCAGCAGGATGATCCGGTAGATAATAAAGGCAACCAGCAGAATATCGAGCAGGTCAAGCAGCCATCGTGGATTTTTCATGTACTCAAGCATCTGGCAGCCACCTGCATGCAATCAAAAGCGGTCAGATCGGTTCCCAGCCGGCACCCCGACAGACTGCAAAAGCCATCCGGGCCGCATCCAGGGTCGGTGCCACATCGTGGACCCGAAACAACCTGACCCCGTGCGCTACGGCCAGAGCGACCGTAGCCAAGGTCCCGGCCAATCGCCGCTCCGGATCGGGTTGATTGAGGACCTGACCGATAAAACTTTTCCGCGACGTGCCGAGCAGAATCGGCCGGCCAAGCTCGGCCACAGCGTCGAGGCGCCGCAACAGCTCCAGATTGCCAGGCACGTCCTTGCCGAAACCGATCCCGGGATCGACCGCCAGCTTACCGACATCAATCCCCCAGGTTACAGCCTGCTCCAAACTGCGTCGCAAGGAGGCGACCACCTCCGCAACCACATCCTGGTAGCCGGTCTTGTTCTGCATTCGCTCCGGCCGGTCAGAAGTGTGCATCAGGAACAGGCCGGCTCCACTCTCCGCGACCACCCTGCCCATCATGGGATCAAAAGTGAGTCCGCTGATGTCGTTGACAAACGCGGCGCCGGCGGCTACCGCAGCTTGAGCCACGGAACTCTTACTGGTATCGACGGAGAGAGGCAGCTCAACCTCGGCGGTCAGTCGCTCGATCACCGGCAGCACCCGGTCGAGTTCCTCCTGCTCGGTCACCGGCTTGGCCCCCGGGCGGGTGCTCTCACCACCGATATCGATGATGTCCGCCCCCTCCTGCTGCATGCGCAGAGCATGGGCCAAGGCCGCCTCAGCGGCCAGGTAACGGCCGCCATCGGAGAACGAATCCGGAGTAATATTGAGGATCCCCATGATCCGGGGCTGATCAAGGTCAATCCGGCAGTTCCTGCCGTCAAGCACCGGGCTCAATTGTGCGAAGGGACTCCCCGCACGGAGAGGGTTGTCCACCATCAGGGCTGATCGACGCAGGGGCCCTCTCCGGGAGAGACCTGACTGGCAGTCGCTTCGGACTCCGTCGCACCCGTCACCTCTCCAAACACCAGGACCCGCAACTCCTCACGTTCGAGATTTTCCCGCTCAAGAAGCGTTTCCGAGACACGCACCAGAGCCTCATGGTTGGCAGCGAGAATTTCCCGGGTACGCTGGTAGTTGCTTTCGACAATCCGCCGAATCTCCTCGTCGATAGCCACGGCAGTCGACTCACTGTAATTCTTGACGTGACCGTAATCGCGGCCAAGGAAGATCTCGCCTTCCTTCTCGCCGAAGGTGATCGGCCCGAGGGCATCACTCATTCCCCACTCGCAGACCATCTTGCGAGCAATTGCCGTCGCCCGTTCCAGATCGTTGGAAGCGCCACTGGTCACGCTATCAAAGACCAACTCCTCGGCCACCCGGCCGCCGAGCAGGGAGCAAATTTTGGTGTTAAGACCGACCTTGGTCTCGTTGTATTTTTCCTCTTCGGGCAGATACATGGTGACGCCCATAGCCCGACCACGGGGGATGATCGAGACCTTGTGCACCGGGTCAGCACCTGGGATGAACATGGAGACCAGGGCATGACCGGCCTCGTGGTAGGCGGTCACTTTCTTCTCTTCCTCGGTAATCACCATCGAGCGCCGTTCGGTCCCCATCAGAACCTTGTCCTTGGCCTTTTCCAGGTCATCGCGGTTCACTTCACTCTTGTTGGCGCGCGCTGCCAGCAGTGCTGCCTCATTGATCAGATTCTCAAGGTCGGCCCCGGAAAAGCCGGGAGTCCCCTTGGCGATAGTCTCCAGCTCGACATCCTTGCCGAGGGGGACCTTGCGGGCATGCACCTGGAGGATCTTTAGACGACCACGCACGTCGGGACGCGGCACCACCACCTGACGGTCGAAGCGGCCCGGCCGGAGCAGTGCCGGATCGAGCACGTCGGGACGATTGGTCGCGGCGATCAGGATCACCCCCTCATTCCCTTCAAAACCATCCATCTCGACCAGCAGCTGATTGAGGGTCTGTTCGCGTTCATCGTGACCACCACCAAGCCCGGCGCCACGATGACGGCCGACAGCATCGATCTCGTCGATAAAGATGATGCAGGGTGCGTTCTTCTTCCCCTGCACGAACAGGTCGCGCACCCGACTGGCACCGACACCGACAAACATCTCAACAAAATCGGAACCGGAGATCGAGAAAAACGGAACCCCGGCCTCACCGGCAATGGCACGACCGAGCAGGGTCTTGCCAGTCCCCGGCGGACCGACCAGTAGCACCCCCTTGGGGATGCGGCCGCCAAGCCGGGAAAACTTCTTTGGGTCCTTGAGAAAGGCGACGATCTCTTCCAGTTCGTCCTTGGCCTCATCGATCCCGGCCACATCGTTGAAGGTGATTTTGGCCTGGTTTTCGTTGAGCAGCTTGGCCCGGCTCTTACCGAAGCTCATCGCCTTGCCACCCCCCGACTGCATCTGGCGCATGAAGAAAATCCAGACCGCGATCAGCAACAGGATCGGCCCCCAGGAGACAAACAGGGTCATCCAGAAACTGCGATCCTCGTCAGGTCGGGCCTCAATCACCACCCCCTGCTCGCGCAGGTAGTTGATCAGGTCGGGATCGTTGGGGGCGTAGGTCTTGAACGAAGCACTGTCCGTATACTTCCCCTCGAGGTTGGACCCCTGGATAGTCACCTCGGCGATGCGCCCTTCTTCAAGAGCCGTCAAAAACGTCGTATAGGAAATCGGCTTCTGGTCGCGATCCTTCTGGGTCATCATGTTGAACAACATGATCATCACCAGCGAGATCACCAGCCAGAGGGCAAGATTTTTGTAAAACTGGTTCACGCTACCCCCTTGTGTAACGGTCTCTGGTTGTGCAGGATGATTGAAAAGCTATTGAATTCAGCGGAGTTGCAAACTGTAAACTTCGGGAACTTTAGCATAAACAAATCGCCTGAACAAGCGCTTTTACTCCGCTTTTCCCCTATTTATCCCGGGCGGTACAGATCGGCAGAACCTTCATGCGCAACACGCTGTTTCCCGTATGCGACACCCTTCTGCCGGCACAACGACGCAGACCGACCACCCAGAGCAGGTTTTCTCCGGCAAAGACCAGGGGTTGTCGCTGACGCTGCTCCCGGGTCAACTTGAGGTCGGTAAACAGGTCCTGAAGTTTGCGGTGACCAGACATCCCATCCGGCTGAAACGAGAGCCCCGGCTCAAACTGCTCGATTCGCAGAGGGAAAGGTATTTGATCGGCGCCGAACTCAACCGTGTCGCGGGTCTCCCCGACAATTCTATCGGCAAGCTCAACCCGCAGACATCGTCCATCGGGGAGCGGATAATCACCCGGAGACTCGA